>JABIQT010000209.1 GCA_018667995.1 Candidatus Latescibacterota bacterium | reverse complement strand
TATCCTGACGGCGACCACGTCCCTGGTAGACCAGAAGGTAGCATCCATTGACGCATCACATCGTCGAACCCAGAAATCCACGGGCTCCATGATTGGATCTGACGCGCTACCGGAATTGGTCGATCTTTTTGTATGGCCTGCGGCACTCGATATTCTAAAGAGTCTGGGATGTGGTGACAGTCGGTTCTGGTCCGCCTACCTGATCAACAAACCTGCTCACAGTCCCCAGTTATTCTGGCATCAAGATTGTATCATGTGGGACGACCCGAGAGCCTACAGCGATCGCGCACCGATGCTGTTCCTCATGTACTATCTTACGGACACATCACGCGAAAACGGCTGTCTCCGGGTCCTCCCCGGCACCCACCGAAAACGGCACCTGCTCCACCAACTAATCCCGGTAGCTCACACAGACGAAGTCCGCCGTATGGATGCCCCGGACAATCCGATCTACGGCGCATTTGAAGGAGAGATCGATGTCCCCGTGAAAGCAGGAGATCTCGTACTGGGTGACGCACGTCTGTTTCATGCTTCACACCCAAACAAGACGGATAGGGATCGTACGGTCATCACCATATGGTTCCACCCCTGGTACGATGATCTCTGCGAGGAGACTCAAGCATGGATTACGCATAACGGCCGAAAGATGCACGAGGGCTGGCCTCATGAAGCCCTGGATCGACTCATGCCTGTTCTCGGTGATTATCAGGGCGACCAGCCTCCCATGAAACCGCAGCGAATTCCAGGTCGGGAGCTTGTACAGTGACCAACCACCCTCAAGAGGTATCACTTGCGAACCGTACCCATCTATTCAGGCTTGTTCTGTTTTGCCTCCTTTTGAATGTCCTCGCTTGTGCCACCGATTCGCGCAATGCCCAGGGGCCTCTAGGCGGAAAGCTCGAGACCTACTTCAACGCCCCACGTGAAGATACGCTGATAATCGATCGTAGCAATCGCCTCGAAGGTGGCAACAATTGGAATCCCTATGTGCCCGGCAACAACGCTGGATGGGGGCTCTCTCAGCTTTCAGATCCCTTGTGCCTGTTGAACTACGGTACCGGAGAGATCGAGGATTGGATGGCGAAATCGTTCACACCGAACGAGGATTACACGATCTGGACCCTAAAACTACGCGAGGGCATCACGTGGCAGGATGGCGAGCCTTTTACGGCTGCCGATATCGTATTTACTATCCGATTGCAGATTGATAACGAGACCATGGGGCAACATTTCGCTTACAAAGAATGGATTTCATCTGTTGAGCAGACAGATCCCCTGACAGTCGTGTACTATCTAACGAAACCGAATGTGCGGTTCAAATTGGAGCGCTACTCAGATAATCTCTGCGGTGTCGACTATTTCGTACCCAAACATGTGTGGGAAAAACTGGATGATCCCCTGACCTTTAAGAACTTTGATCTATCTTCAGGACTACCGATGGGTACAGGACCATATCGCCTCTACAAGGTCACATCCAATGAAACCATTTGGGTTCGCCATGATGACTGGTGGGCGGCGAAAATCGGTCTCAAATCGCTTCCAGCTCCGAAGAAGGTGATCATCTCCTACGGTGGGACACAAGAGATCAGATTGGCGACAGGAATCGACAATGGCTTTGACACCATGGATGACATCACGCTTGGATCCTATCAGGCGCTTACGAAGCGGAATCCTGCCTGGATTTCGTTTCAAAGCGAGGCTCCCTTCATCTGGCCTGATCCATGCGCTCGCAGTCTCTCGCTGAACAACTCCGTTGCTCCCTGGGACGACAAGGACATGCGGTGGATGCTCAGTTACGTCATGGACCGAAAGCAGATCATCGAAATCGCCTACGAAGGCACCTCCATCATGGGGCCGTATCCCTGGCCCATGTATCCTGGCATGAAGCGCTTTACAGACCTGGTGCCCAGGGAAACGGTCGAGAAATTCACCCAACCTGACCATATAGAGGCGGAGCGAATTCTACGATCTAAAGGGTACTCGAAGACAGACCGCTATTGGTCGAAAAATGGCGACGAACTGGAGCTGGAAATTCAGGTCTTCGAAGGAATCACCGAACTTGAGCGTATAGCGGACGTCTACATCGAACAGCTACAGAGATTCGGCATTGACGCTGTTATGGTCAAGCTGACGGGCGGAACCTGGAGCGACAATCTGGCCACAGGAAATTACGTAGCTCAGAGCGGCTGGCAGACCTGCGGATCTATTATTGAGCCCTGGAACACGCTTCGCCAACTCAGGGCGGACAGTGTGGCCCCCACGGGGGTTCGAGCCCAACTGCCACAGACCAACAGCTTCCGATGGCACAACGCCGAATACACCGAGATTGTAGACCGTATAAGTCGTCTCGATTGGGAAGATCCAGAGCTATTCGATTTAACGGCCAGGGCGTTAGAGATCTACTATGACGAGTTGCCTGTGATTCCAACGGCACAGTCTAAGAAGCTCGTGCCGTTCAACACCACCTATTGGGCGAACTGGCCGACTCTGGACAATTATTACCAACGCCCCGTCACTTGGTGCCCCAGCTTCATTGGTGTCCTGCCAGAAATCCGCAAAGCAGGTCAATGAATTGACCTGCCGATTGTTCCGAACACCCAGAGCGAAGATACGTATACCTATCACTGAGAATGACTGGCGGGGTGCCAAATCGAGTCGGCAGAATAGACCCCAAATCTTTCTACTTTTGTATCCGTTCTCCAAGATCGCTATGCGTCATATGGTTCTCTCTGATGTCTCGGAGGTGCCGTCCCATTGCAACCACCACTTAATGCGTGAAGGCCTTCCGCCCGACCCTTGGCATCAGATATTTGGCCACGAGTCTGGGCCCCGGGATTGCCCCAGAGACGAGATCCATCGCATCAAATATGGTTGTGAGGAACGGTGTATGAGAAGAGGTTTGCCGTGGGTGGCATGACTCTTGGGTATGTACTGCAACGATTTTCCATGTTCCTACTGACGATCTGGCTTGGGTCCACACTGATCTTCTTCATTCCTCGAATGTCTCCGGGCGACCCGGTCTCGGCCATGGTGAATCGGGTGTCTCTGGACCAAGGCTATGTTGAAAATGCGGCTCAAATTATCGAGGCATGGAAGGAACGTTTCGGCCTGAATGATCCCCTCTGGGTTCAGTATATCCGGTACTGGGAGAACATCCTCACGTTTGACTTTGGCTACTCTCTGGCGCGGTTTCCGACGCGGGCCTGGGAGATCGTCCGACCAGCCCTTCCATGGTCCGTTGGCTTGCTATCAGTAGCCACCGTCCTGTCCTTCCTCGTCGGGGTTACCATCGGATCGGCGATGGGTTGGCGCGGTACTCCACGCTGGCTGCAGATTATCCTTCCGGGCAGCCTCACGTTTGCATCCATTCCCTATTTCATGTTCGGCATCGTGATGATATACGTGGTTGCTTTTGAGCTGCATTGGCTACCTTCTACAGGGGGGTATTCCAGGTGGGTCAATCCGGGTTGGAACTGGCCATTCATCAGTGATATGATCAGCCATGCCATCCTGCCCGTGGTATCGATCGTCCTGACATCTATGGGCGGCTGGGCCCTCGGAATGCGTGGTCTTATGATAAGCGTCAACAATGAGGACTATTTTCTACTGGCTCAGGTAAAGGGACTCTCGCCGACGCGCATCTTCTTCCGATATGGAGTCCGGAATGCTATTCTTCCGGCCATCACGGCACTGGCCATGGGCTTGGGCGGGCTTATCAGTGGCTCTATACTGGTCGAGTTCATTTTTGCGTATCCCGGTACTGGGTATACGTTGTACGAATCTATCATTACGCAGGACTATACGGTGACTCAGGCCATCGCCAATATGATTATCATCATAACCGCCTCCAGTGTACTGCTGCTTGATCTACTGTATCCGCTAATCGATCCCCGCATAACGTATAGACATAACTGACCTCATCCATTTTCGACCGGTCAAGCTCACCGGTTTCGGAAGATCGAGATTCCCCTTGTCCCTGATTAGCGTCTTGCTGACTCGCCTGAATTCATTGAATACCTGGGATTCCCCCTGGCTGAATGTCAAATTCATAGCTGGGCTCGGGACCGTATTGCTGGTAGTCTCCTTTGGTGAATTAGGAGGCTTTTTCCGAGATACTGATCTGGCGTACACCGGATCTGCTCCTCTCAATATTCCTCCAATGTGGTCGGAGGGTGGTCTGCCTGAATATCCACTTGGCACAGAATCCAATGGTAAGGACATGCTGGCGCAGCTCATTCTGGGCACGTCCTCCTCCCTGAAAGTGGGTCTTCTCGCAGCGTCGATCGGTCTGCTCATCGGGCTCATACTCGGGGCAATCGCGGGATACCGGGGCGGATGGTGGGACCATATCATTCGCACCATCAGCGATGCCGCAATGACCATACCCTCTCTCGTCGTCCTCATCGTCATTGCCTCCTTCATTCAGATGACAGATACCACCGCTATGGCGCTGATACTGGCGCTTTTCGCGTGGCCAGGACCTACGAGAATGATCCGTTCGCAGATCCTCTCTCTACGCGAACGTGGATACGTGCGCATGGCTCGGCTGTCTGGAGCATCGGCATGGGAGATTATGTTTGTGGAAATGGCTCCCAACATGTTGCCATGGCTTGCAGCCAGTCTCACAGGTGGCATATCTGCGGCCATACTGGGTGCCACCGGCCTCGAGGCCTTGGGTCTAGGGCCCACGCGGGTACCCTCGCTGGGCCTGATCATTAATCAAGCAACAACCAATGCTGCATTGGTGCGGGGAATGACGTGGTGGTGGTTACCGCCCATCTTGATTCTCATGGTCATATTCGCCGGATTCTTTCTTATGACGACCGGGCTCGATGAGATCGCAAATCCAAGGTTGAGGCGGTTCAAGCCTACGCGGCGAGACCCAGCCGATCGTATCGATCTTGCCAGAGAATCACTACTCAAGGTGGAAAAACCTGGAATCCCCCTCCAAATCCATAACCTGCACGTTCATTATGCCACACCCATGGGGGATATTGCTGCTGCTTCAGGTGTGAATCTGGTATTGAATAAGGGGGAGATACTGGGACTCGTAGGGGAATCTGGATGTGGCAAGACAACCGTTGCCTCAGCGATACTGCAGGTCGTGCAGCCACCAGGAAGGGTGGTTGATGGTAGCGTAGCTGTAAATGGGACCGATATGATGGGACTGTCCGAAAAGGCTTTGCGACAGGTGCGGTGGCGCGATCTGTCCCTCGTCCCTCAGGGAG
>JABIQT010000210.1 GCA_018667995.1 Candidatus Latescibacterota bacterium | reverse complement strand
ATCAGATCTGCTTAGCGAGGTAATGATGACTGCGGGAAGCACCAGGTAGAGCAGAATTTTGGTCAGTGCATCGAGATCGAATGAGAAACGCCGCTCGAAGAGGTAACCAAGAAGTATTAGTACAACTATAGGTGCTATTATCTCTATGAGAATCGTCAGAAACAAAGGGTGCCTCAATGGGACATTGGCCGGCTGGTTCGTGACAATATAGGTCGGCAGACACGGAACGCAAAACCAATTGAACTTGTTACCCGAATGTCTATCCATTACCTTGGAACCCGACATTACTACCCTACTGGCATCATCGGAAAGGTCATCAACACCCATGACAAGAAACAGGGATTTCACCGACAGGTTATGGCAGAGCATTACTGAAATCTACCAGTCTACCTTGGCGCAGCCGTTCATTAATGGATTGACAAGTGGCGACCTGGATCGAAAATCGTTTATTTTCTACCTTTTGCAGGATACCCTCTACATCAGAGACTATGCCAGGACGTTGGCAATGCTGGCCGTTAAAGCTCCGAATGAAGAATCGATCATGCTCTTCAGTGAACATTCGCGCGCTTGTATAGAGATCGAGAGAGGTCTCCACGACTCGCTGTTTGCGGACGCTGGCGTCACGCACGAAATGGTCGCGTCGGCACAGATGGCTCCAACCTGCCAGGCATATACGAGCTATTTGCTCGCCGTAGCCCATGGACGGACCTATGCGGAGGCACTAGCCGCAGTACTTCCCTGCTACTGGATTTACTGGGAAGTGGGCAAGGTGTTGGCGCAGAAGGGTTCGCCCGAACCGTTGTACCAGCGATGGATTGAGGCCTACGCTGATGAGAGTTTCGGAGATACGGTCCAGGCCGTCCTCGAAATTACCAATGAGATCGCAGCCAAAGAAACCGACATCACCCGGGATGCCATGGTTGCACACTTCGTTACCACCAGCAGGTATGAATGGATGTTCTGGGACATGGGCTATCGCCGCGAATCCTGGCCGGTCTGATTAGCGTTACCAGTTCATAATTAGGCCGCAAACTGCCGCCGGTTCTACCCCTCACCTGCACTAATCGGCCCATTCGTCAGTTGATCGACCTGACAGGTGGCTCCATTCGGTCATTCCTGGCCCCTGCTTCACTATCGAAAAGTGGAAACCAAACTTCATGCGTCCCAATCGTGACAACATTTTGGCATTGATGAAGACGCCGGGATACCGCCCCCTACGTATCAGAGAGCTCTCTAGGGCACTCAAGGTACCGGCATCATACTATCGCGAGTTCCGGCATCTTATAACGAAAATGGTGACCGGTGCGGAGTTGGTAGAGCTGCGCCGAAAGAGGTATGCGCTTCCAGGGGAAGGCAGTTTCATCATCGGCAAGATGCAGGGGCATCAAGGGGGGTTCGGTTTCGTCTCGGTCGCGGACGATAAACCGGACCTGTATATCTCAAGGGATGGGATGGGAAGAGCACTCCACGGCGACACCGTGATGGTCAAGCTTGAAGGTCGGCGACGAGGTCTAAATCCTGAAGGAAAGGTCATTAAGATCGTAGAACGCGGGCGTGAACCGCTTGTGGGTACGTATCAACAGGATGCTGGTCACGGAATTGTAATTCCGGACGATCCAAGGGTCAGTAGAAACATTGATATTGATTTTGACCAAACACGGGGAGCGCAGACAGGACAAAAAGTTGTGGTCCGCGTTACAGCATGGAAGTCAGGCTTCCATAATCCGGTGGGCGAAATCAAGGAGGTCCTTGGATTTCCAAATGATCCCAACCTGGAAATTCTATCACTGATCCGAAGCTACGACCTGCCCATCGACTTTCCAGATCCCGTGCTCGACGAGGTAGGCTCGATTCCTGAGAACATCGACGAAGCATTGCTTCGCGGGCGGCTTGACCTTCGGAGTGCACGTTGCTTCACCATCGATCCGCCCCTAGCACGTGACTTTGACGATGCCGTATCCATAGACTCAACCGACAAGGGCTATTTCCGGCTCGGAGTGCACATCGCTGATGTGTCAGCATTCGTACCTGATGGAAGCCTCGTTGACCGTGAAGCCATGTATCGTGGAACAAGTGTGTACCTGGTCGACCGCGTGATCCCCATGCTGCCGCATCGACTCACCAATGAAATCTGTTCTCTGAATCCCGATGAAGACCGATTAACCATGTCCGTCTTCATGGATATCAACGGGCAGGGAGAAATTGTACACTATGACATCTATGAAAGTGTAATCAGAAGTGCAAAGCGTCTCACCTATGCCCAGGCCCAGAAATGGATCGAGACTGACCAGACCAAAAGCGACAGCGATGATTACATCGTCCAGGACCTGAGGAAGCTTAGCGAGTTAAGTCGTATTCTCTTCAAAGAGCGCCTTTCGAATGGCAGTTTCGACTTCGACCTGCCTGAGCCCATTGTCAGACTCGATGAAGAAGGCACCCCCATCGATGTGGGTAAAGAGATCAGACTTGACTCCAACCGTTTGATCGAGGAATGTATGCTGGCTGCCAACCGAACAGTCGCGAGACATCTGCTGTCACTGGATGTCCCGTCGATTTACCGTATTCACGAGCGGCCCAAAGGTGAGAAACTTGAAGACCTTCTGTCCATGCTCACCGGGTACGGATATAGACTATCACAGGCCGACGTGACCCAGCCCATTCGCCTTCAGAAATTCATGACCTCGATTGAGAATGATCCTGAGCACGTAGTCATCAACAACCTAATTATTCGCTCCATGCAGAAAGCCAGATACTCTGTAGATAATATGGGCCACTACGGCCTTGCCTTCGGAGAATACAGCCATTTCACATCCCCGATACGTCGGTATCCCGATCTTGTGGTCCATCGACTGCTCAGAGAAACCATGGGCAGCTCAATGGGTATAGACCGTATCGACCAGCTAGAGCGTAGCTTTCGGAAAACGTCGGATATCGCATCACGTCGTGAAAAACTAGCGGAAACGGTGGAACGGGAATCTGTCAAAATCAAGCAAGTCGAGTATATGGAAAGCCACATTGACGAGGAGTTAGATGGCGTCATATCAGGAATCGTTCCCTCAGGACTTTTCGTAGAGCTGGTTGATTCTCTTATAGATGGGCTGATCCACGTGACCAGTCTGGCAGACGATTACTACCATTTCGACAAAGAGCGGCGCCAATTGATTGGGGAACGCACCGGTACCTTGTTTCGCCTGGGCCAGAAGCTCAAGATCCGTGTTTTAAAGGCCGACAAGCGGCTTCGGCGCATCGATTTTTCACT
>JABIQT010000509.1 GCA_018667995.1 Candidatus Latescibacterota bacterium | reverse complement strand
GGTTGGGCGTTTTTCCGGTATCGTGTCGGTGAGGGTAGCGGGATTCATGCTCATGAGCAAGAGGCCTGAGGTGCTTCAGACAATCGGTGCCCGGGGAGATCCTCGGGAGCAGAATGGCAGCAATCGTCGTCCACACCGGACGAATGCTGAAGCAGGTTCGTCACGGTCCTGGATGAGATTCCCGGTACCAATTAGCGGTCAAATCGAGCCAAATTCAATCCAACAACGCGGCTCCGCTACATTCCGCTATATCACGCGTCTACCAGTGGTAGTTGGATGGTAACCGTGGTGCCTTCCCCGGTTTTACTCTTTACCTCGATATCTCCCCCATATCCATGCAGAATACTACGACATAGAGGAAGTCCGAAACGAGCGTAGATCCGTGTGCCGCTGTTGAAATCCACTTCGAAAAGCTGTTCTACCTGTTCAGGCGGCATGCCCCTGCCTGTGTCCTGAATATGCAGGATCGCCTTCTTTGACGCACCTTGAAGGCTAATCTTGATTTCGCCAGGTCCATCGAAGGCTTCACCTGCGTTACGAACTAGGGTGATTAGCGCTTCCATCAGTTGACGAGAATCCCCCATGACCAGCAATCCATGGTCGGTCTCACTCTTTACCTCGGTATCTTCGCGGAAGGACGGGCGTTGACGCTCCAATACGGATTCGAGAATCTCACCAAGGTCGATTCGCTGCATCTCCGCGCGATCCAACTGTACAAAATTCCGTAGTGTCGCCATGACGTCCGCCAGACGCTGACTCGTCTGATCAATCAGTGATAGTGCATTCCCGGCTACAGATAGGGCTCGCTCATCCTGCTGTGCTAACCGCGTCTCCTGTTCCATATTGCCACGGAAATGGTCTATTGCTTTCCGGGCTGTGTCTGCGGCACTGCTCATGGCGCCCAACGGGCTGTTGACTTCGTGTTGCAGGCCGGCAACGATATTTCCAACGGCATCCAGTCTGGCCCCCATAATGGCCTTCAGATGCTGTTCCCGAAGGTTGTGCTCAAGCTGCTCACGTGACACGGCCTCCCGAACCGTGGTCCGGGACGCACGGACCGCATGTGTCACAAGGCATCCGGCGATGGCTACGAGAAAGGGCGTCACGTACAATGTATCAATGGCGTCTCTGCCTTCTCCAATCGCGCGATCAAGACCTCCTTCGTAGAGGGCAAGATTTGGATCATTAATGCCAAGCCACGCCAGTACAACGTGTAGCGCTACTGCGACTAGCGTGATAAGGGCTGGATAGAGGGGACGTAAGGCAAGTCCGTTGAGCGCGATGAAGGTCAGGCATGCTGCCGTCAAATTGTGCTGTGTCAAATGGATAATCGGTTGTCCTTCACCCGTATATACGAGATGCCAGACGACAGGTAGAACAGATAAGAGAGCGATGTCGCTGATCACGCCTGTCAAACCGAGGGCAAAAACGTTGTGCGGTTTTCTCAGCTTAACAATGATTACAACCTGGGTGATCAGGTGGAGGGTAAACAGATTCAGATACGCGTACAATTCACTGAATTCGTCCGTCGCAGGTGACAACATTACCATGCTGAGGGCCACAAATACGATTCTGACAGAGCAGGTCCAGTGAAGTGCGCGCGCTTCTCGCTGCGCCAGTAGGTCCTCTGTGCCACTGCTATCTATGGCGCTATCATCGAGGTATTTCGTATTCGGAAATATGGGTAGGTTCATGCTCACCATTCTATATCTGTTGAGAGAGTGCTAAATCCCAATTTAAGGGGCGACTTACATACATTCGCCCAGTCGGGGCACCGATCGACAATATCTAAAAGCCCATCTTCTTTGCTATCGCCAGGTGAGGCGGATTCGCAGAGACCGTCTTGTGTCTCATGAGTTTAGTGGAATCAGGCTTCAATGTAAAGAATCTGTTCCAGAACATTCGAATCGGGAGATTTCGTTGGCAGCGCTCGTGCTACCACTAGAGCAGTACGCAACTTCCTTTTTCGTACGCAGTCGAAACAGCTTTTGCTCCAACCAGCGCCCACAATAGCGGAGCCGACGATTCGATGATCCAGTGATGGATATGGTTTCTTAGATATGGGGCTGTGTCAGTTTGTCGCCAGGCTCAAAGTGAATTCCTGATTGTAGGATTTGCTAACGTCTGGGTCCATACCAGTATTCAAGTAGGCCCCAACCCCCACGAATTCTCAATCGTCTTGGGAGCAGCCAGTGAAGCCATAGGAACAGGGCCGCGACGGCGAATGATATACCCATGGTCACCAGGGAACATTTCCGTCGCGCGGAAGTTACGACCGGGTGCCGACGCAGAATGCGGAAGCCTTGCCCCTTCGAGAATCCATAGCTTCGTAAGCGAATTACGAAATCGACCTCTTCTAATGCATGGAGGAGGTCACTGAACCCCCCAATGGCCTCAAAGGCATCACGCCGGCAAAGGATGAAGGCGCCTCCGCACATTCCCGTGAGTAGCGTGTACACATTGATTCTGGCCACCTGCAAATGCATCCACCACACACCGCCGCTGGCAGCCATGGTGGATCCGCAACCCACCATTTTACTTTCGTGGAGCAATCCTCGTACATCGGCAAGGAGTTCGGGGGGTGGATAGGTATCCGCATCGAGAAAGAGCAACCACTCACCCCGTGCGACTCGGGCGCCGGCATTTCGTGCACGTGCGATTCCCCGTATGGGCTCCGATACCACAATTGCTCCTGCACTATGGGCGATCGCGGCGGTACTATCACTGGAGTCATTGTCACAGACGATGATTTCAGTGACAAGTCCATTCGATTCACTCTCACGGAGGGCGTGATTCACGCGGTCCAGTGTGTCCCCGATGAGGCCCGCTTCGTTCCAGGCGGGAATTACTATGGAGAGACCAATAGATTGATCTGAACCATGGGAGGTTTGATTGGAATTCATGGGCAAGGCTACCAGTAGGCCGATTTATCTATCGTTCCAGACAGCCCGGGGCGCAATAGAATGTGCGACGCGTCACACCTGCAGGTTGCGGTATCCCACCGATTGGACACGTGGTTCTGAAATCTCGGTCGTAGTTTCAATTGCCTTGCCGCTCAGACTGTCTCATGTACCCACTCAGCATCGAATCACGGCTTGCCAATGCACCAGGTCGTCATGCACCGAAATCCTTGCACGTTGGTGGTTTTGATGTCGTCGAGGAGCCGCCCGCTCAACTGCGCCGTGTAGTCCAACAGCATTTGCTGATCCACCAGATATCCCTCGGAGCCATCGGGATTCCGATAGTGTCCGTTGCCCAACTCTGTGACGCCGGCCTCAATCCCAATCATAGACGATAATCTGACGAAGAGGAATCCTCCCTCTTTCAAGACACGCCACATGGAGAAGAGCATGTCTTCAAATTGCTGTTTGTTCCTGCTGAAATGCAGCACCGCGTTGCTGATAACCACATCAAAGGTCTGGTCGGGATACGATAGACCCTCAATGGTGCTCTGTTGGAAATTGCCCTCAGGCAGTTCGGGGGCGAGACGTGCGGCCAGTTGTATCGCTTGGCTCACTGCATTCGGATTCTGATCCACGGCATGAACGTCATACCCCTGCTGGAGGAGATAAACGAGATTTCTGCCACCACCACATCCGGCATCCAATATCCGTTTGGTCGTGTCGATACGTCCTTTGAGTAGCTGATCAAAGAGGTAGATATCCATGTTTCCGAATTGCTGCTGTAAACTCTGAGTCATATGATCCTTTTGTCTCTACGCTATGTGAATATACCGATGTTTGAATTGTGTTTGTACCACGGAGGTACGGTGACAGGGCGCGCTGAATGTCTTCAATACGGGCCTATCTGCGAGATGAAGGTTGAGACAGACAATTCTATGCTCATCGATCTACCGTGGCGAACTTCCTCAATATCGCATAATAGGTACCGCTAAAACGGCACCAAACAACCCCGACTGCTTTGCGCTCAAAATCCCTTTGTCTTCGTGCTTCTATGGTTCCCCCTTTGTCACCCGTCGGCAAACCGGCCCGAGCGCCTCCCACAGCGCTTCATCCCCGTTGTATTCCTGACAGAGGTCATAGAAGAACACCTCGTTCGCCCCGCCGGCAACGGCCGATAGGATCATCTCTTCCTGCACTTCGGGGCGCAGGAATGAAAATGGTTCTACGCCCACGAAGTCAGGATGGGGACCATAGGATGAGGCTGTCAGTACGGGGGCCGCGACACGACATCCCCCTCCGTTTTTTGCTACAAATTGACCAAACTGCCGGGCGAAGTCGTTCCAGATCGCATAGGTGATTCTGCCGGACCGTCCCTCCTGTGGCACATCGCCAAAGGGGCTGATACAAAGCTGATCCACCAGGCTATCGCCGATCCAGGTTGGCAGATCGAGCAGCATCTCAGCCATGAAGCCGCGCGGGGGCACATAGGCATACAGGGGGAAATCGGGAAG
>JABIQT010000211.1 GCA_018667995.1 Candidatus Latescibacterota bacterium | reverse complement strand
GCATAGACCTGGTGCGTCTGGTTCGTCAGGCGCGCATACAGGTGGTGCAAGCCGGAACGTTTGGTCCCCAGTTCTATGGGCTCGCAGATGACGCCACGGTCGATCGCCGCTGGGTCGGCATGCCTCTTACTGGCGTTCGGGAAAACCTGACCATGGTGAAAGAGTTGATCGCGGACATCCAGGCAGAAGGCGCCCAGTTCATTGGCCAAATGAGTATTTCATGGCACTATGGAGACCACGAAACAGGCAAAGGACTCTTCGGGGCTTGGGATTCCATCTGGCAGGATGACCTATTGGGCCCGGCTCCAATAGCGGACCCAATCAGCGCGCAGGAGCGCCTGGTTGACGGGGAGGTCAGATGCTGGCCAATCGAAGGACGGCCCTATCGCGCCTACTCCGGCTGTCTGAGTAACCCGGATTGGACTGCGGTTCTTAAGCCCATGGTCAAACACGCCATTGATCTTGGCGTTGACGGATTGATGGTACACCACAACTTTACCACGTACTGCGGATGCGATCACTGTAGATCCGAGCTCATCAGAAATTACGAAAGCACCTTCAAATCAGAAGCCCTGAAGCAACTGTTCGGCTCGGACCGACTCGAGGGCGTTGAGGACTTGCTGACGCCGATCGATGAGCAGAATCCGGAACCCTCAGCTTCGCTGATAGACGCCAAACAACGTTGGGAACATCGCCGCCGCAAGTTGGTGTTTGACGAGGTATTTTCATCTTATGGAAGAAGCCTGAAGCCCGACTTGAAAATAGGTCAGTGGTACCATAAGTATGACTTCGGTCCGGTGGACGAGCGATCTCGCTTGCCTGACGACCTGTGGGCTAAAGATGAAGACTATCTATGGTACAGTCAGGGCGGAAACAAGGGGATCAGCCGCATTTCACACGGATACCTCGCCGATATGGGGATGCCGGCACGATTCGCATACGCTGCAGGCTCCGGTCGGCCCTTCGTGATCAACAAGTACGACTACAAAAGATACCGACTGTCTATAGCTGAGGCCGCGGCCAACCACGCGGCCGCTCCCGCTTTTCATTGGGGCCCGCAAGAAGAAGAAGACTACATTCTCGATGAGTATACAGGTCCCCTGATACGCTATCATAGATTTCTGGCCGATCATGATCGTTTGATCCGAGGTTCGGTACCCTATTCACAAGCTGCAGTAGTTTATCCCCGGCGGGCTGAAACGACCGGCGACATCAGCGATTTCTCGACACTGAAGCGTATTGGCCGGCTCCTTGAGGATGACCATATACCTTTTGAGATGATCATCGATAGAGATCTCATTGATCGCGCTCACCACTTTGAATTGGTGATTCTTGCGGGCCTCCGGTATCTGACACGAGATGAAGTGGACCACATCAGAGCCTACGTCTTTGCGGGCGGCAAACTGTTAATTGCAGGTAACTGCGCCATGGCTGATCCTGTATTGGCTGAGATGGCGGCCGATCTCCCCCGGGACAATGATCCGCCGACTTTCGCAGATCTTTGCCGGCTCCCTGAACCTGGATCCTGGTGCAAGTCGACGATCTATGGTAGAGGCGTGGTCGTCTCGATACCCGAGGGTCCGTGGGTTCCCGATACTATAGATGTGGGACACGGGATTATCCTCCCGTGTTATCCATTGCCTAAGAATGACCTGTTTGGTCACGAGTTTCACAGAGAGTTGAACGTTTTACTAAACCCGCCAATAGTGACTACGTCGGCTCCCTGGTGGGTAAGGATGCGTGCCTGGCGGACCTCCCTGGAAAACGAAACAATTGTGTTCCATTGGGTCAATTATCGTCAAGACGAAAAAAGTGACTGCGAGGTCCCGATTCCGGTCGAACCTTTTGACGTAACCGTAGCCATTCCCTCAAGTTATGAACTGGAATATGTGGAATGGTGCTACCCGGAGATGGGCGCTTCGGTTCGACTGAGTGTCGATGTACGAGACGGACGGGCTACCTTTAGAGTACCAGGACTGGTCGTGTATGGTCTGAGCGTTTTGTATATCGTGGGTGGGGAGAGCGCCATGGAATCAGAGGATAAAGAAGAAGTCGTCCTGTAGACGGTCGGGGTCGCAGATGTGGATCTTTCGCCCGTCGCGCTCAATATAACCATTCTGTTCGAGGTTGTTCAGGATTCGAGAAACTGTCTCCCGTGAGGTCCCTGCAAGCCCTGCGATCTCCTGAAGTATGGGACGCGCCGTAATGGTGATGCTGCGATCAGGCTGGTAAACGCCCTGGTCTTCGGCCAATTGGAGAAGAACCCCGGCTACTCGACCATATGAGTTCAACAGCGCCAGACTCTCAACTTGACGGTTGGTGCGCCGAAGTCTATTGGCCAGGGAGGCCAG
>JABIQT010000765.1 GCA_018667995.1 Candidatus Latescibacterota bacterium | reverse complement strand
TCTTCATAGCTTTTCCTGAGGATCATCTGGAGATACTGGGAATCGAGAGAACCGTTCGTACCCTTATGGTCGAGACATTTGAGATCAACGTGCCCGAACCAGGTGATCTTCGCGTTGTGATCCTCAGCTTCGAGGGTTCGAACCCCATCGAGCCTGGAACGGGTCCGGTGGCAAATCTTCGGGTAAACGTGCGTGACAGCACCGCCAGAGGTACGATGGTGCCACTAATTATGATCCAGGACGGTACCAGTGCTACGGCAGTATTTGACAGCGTGGGCACGCCCATACCGCTCTCCGTATCTGGTGGAGTGGCCACCGTTACGGTACCGGTGCAAAGCTTGACGATTACTCCAAACAGCCCCGTACTGCCGGAGGGGAATTTCCTTGTTTTTACGGCCACGGCCGCATTCACAGATGGCACCACGGATACTGTGACCACGGAGGCTACCTGGGTGAGCGAGGATTCTACCGTCGCTACGATTGATTCCGCAGGTATTGCCACCGGAAGGGCTATCGGTATAACTACCATATTTGCCTCGTTGGAGGGTGTGCAGAGTGAAGCGGAAACGCTGACCGTGGTCGCTGATACATTTGCTCCTGTATTAGTAATCGGCCCCGCGGTTGTTGTAGACCAGGACCGGAATGTAACAGTGACCTGGGTCACCGATGAATCCTCGACGAGCGTCATACACTACGGCAACAGCCAGTTCTACGGCGCTGAAATTGCTGATACGATGCTCGTAAAACAGCATAGTTTGACTGTCCCGGCTCCGTTTTCCGACTCACTCTACTACCGGCTGCGGTCTGTTGATGGCAAAGGCAACGTATTCGAGAGTCCTGGCTTCATCTTCTCATTTCCCAGCACGGGTATAGACGGGATAACTGATGCAGCGCCAGAGGAAACTGGCGCAACCGTAGCGAACGTATTCCCCAATCCCTTCAATACGGGCACAAGCATCGCCCTGAAAGTTATGGGAGGGCTGGGAACAACACAGAATCCTGTTCGATTGGTCATCTACAATATGCTGGGGCAGGAAATTCGAACCCTCGTGGATGAGCCCAGATCTTCTGGAAGATATACGATTGGTTGGGATGGCAGAAATGCTCGGGGGGCTGAAGTAGCGTCCGGCGTTTACATCCTACGTCTGGAAACAGCGGTCACAACCGAAGCACGCAGAATCATACTGCTCCGTTAGCCCCATGGTCTGGGGTTAACAGTAGACCTATCACTACTCTGGAAACAACACATTGAGTCACGTTGCTCACAAAGGCCCAGTTCCCTGGCGAGATGTCGCGTTGTTCGCCTTTGTGGGCATGGCCGTTCTTGTACCTATAGCATTGCTAGTAGACTCGGATGATGTCACCATCGTCAAGGGCCCGGTGTTCTCTCTGCTTGTGGCTGGGGCGGTTTTCGTTTGGCTGGGGCGATCTATCGGTCAACGACAATTGCGCTTCGTTGCCATGGCCTACCAGTTGCCGCTGGCTGCATTCCTTCTTCTTGCACTACTCTCTACCATTTGGTCGAATGCGCCGGATGCAAGTCTAAGTGGCGGGATCACACTCAGCTATTACGTGCTCACCTGTCTCCTTTGTGTCAGCCTTCTCGAGTATCCTCAGGCTCGCATTGTAGTCACAATGGCCCTGGCAACCGGGGCCTGCGTTGCCGTCTACGGTTTGCTGCAGAGAGCTGGCCTCGACATCTTATCCTGGGGCACGGACTTTGCGACGGCCGAGGGAACTCCTCGGGTGTTTGCGACGATGGGACATCCTAATTTTCTCGGCAGTTACATGGTCCTGATTTTCTCATTGGCGACCGCGAGGGCCGTCTCGGAATCTACCCTTCTGGCACGCAGTGCTGCCGTAAGCATCGCCGTTCTCTCCGCCGTTTGTATGCTTGCCACACTCAGTCGTGGTGCCTGGGTCGGCTGCAGCGTTTCGTGCCTTGTAATTGCTGTCTATCAGGGACGACGATGGTTGACACCCCGACGCATTGCGGGTATTTGCATCATCGCCGTATTGGCGGCAGTGGTAGTCTCAGGAAGGTTGATCAGCTCGCAGAACGTGCCGGCACGCATGGCATTGTGGGAGAGTGCCTTTGATATGATTCTGGTGGCTCCTGTCTGGGGGCACGGCTATAACACATTCGCTACCATATTTCCCGCCTTTCGACCCGCTGACTACTGGCTTCGGGGCATCGAACTTACAGTGGGGCACGCCCATAACGAAATTCTGGAATCTATAGTAGAGTTGGGGATTGTTGGTCTGCTTCTTCTTCTCTGGTGCGCCGCCAGTTTCTTCCGATCTGTACACAGAGCTATCGTGAATGAGGGAGCGTCGGCCCAGGGCAATCTGCTAATAGGGCTTACGGCCGGGATAGCAGGTATGCTGGTTCACAGTCTCTTGGATGTGGGACTTCGATGGCCTGCGGTAGCCGTTCCGTTCTGGCTCTCCGTAGGTCTGGCCAGCGTGGTGTCTGCTCGTGCAGGAGGACATCATCTCGCGAGAGGTGTGCGGGAGGTCCTCCTGCCGTTGAAATCTATTGCACCAGGATTTAGATGGATATCGGCTGCAGCTGGAGTTGTCGTCGTCGGATATGTGGCGGTGCAGGGAGCAAGGCAAGTCATGGCCGACCGGATGCTGATGATAGGCACGCAGGCCAGCAGCGCAGATGACTGGTCAGCCTCCGCGGCCGCCTATGAAGATGCACTGGCCTACGAGCCAAATCATGTTGGGGCGCTCTATAAGCTGGGTGCGGCGCGGATAAAGAATGGAGAACCGGCAAGGGCTCTGAAGGTTCTGGGACGACTGGAAGAGTTATCTCCTGGCTATGCGGAGGTGGACCGCAACACAGGTTTGGCGCATATTCAGTTGGGGAACATACCGATGGCTGTCAGGCGATATGAGACCGCCGCGCGACTGGATTCCGTACCGCCCAATTGGTTTGATCTCGGGCAGGTCTATGAGCTCAATGGCCAGGAGTTCGGGGCAGTCCGGGCCTATGAAACATATCTTCCCCTGGCGACTACGTATATCCTGCAGCACGAAGAAAGGGCTGCCCG
>JABIQT010000350.1 GCA_018667995.1 Candidatus Latescibacterota bacterium | reverse complement strand
TGAAGCACTGGAGATTCTTGAAGAGAGTCTTCGCACGCTGAAGACCGACCACGTGGATCTGACGTTCGTCCACTCCGTGGGCAGTCTCGACGTAGACGCCATACTGGCTCCCGATGGCGCCATAGCGGGCCTGCGTGAGGCTCAGCGACGAGGTTGGACGCGATTCATCGGCATCACGGCACACGGCCGGCCGGACAATGCCACCCGCATCCTGAAGGCTGAGGATCTGGATGCCGTCATGCTGGCCCTGAACTACATTGACCGCCACACCTACGACTTCCAGGCCGAACCGTTGCAGGCTGCGGCGGCCCAGAACGCAGGCGTAGCCGCCATGAAAGTCTTTGGGGGCGCCAAGGATATGAAATACGAAAACCCGGTTCGATCCCAGATGTACCAGAGTGGGATACGAGACCACCAACGGGCCCTGAATTATGCCCTCAGTCTGCCAGACGTCGCCATAGCCGTCGTGGGAATGTTCAGCGTGGCAGAAGTAGAGGAAAACGTCGCCTATGCCCGGGCCTATGAACCCATGGATGTCCACGAACTGGCGGCCACCGAAGAAGATGGCCGGTCTCTCGCCGAGCAGTGGAAAGATCATTTCGGGCCGGTCACCTAGAAGGACAATCGCCGCAAAGCCACGAAGACTCTGAGTCGGCGGAGCGAGACTGATTTGAAATCTTGCCTGAGAATTCGCACGACACTACTTCAATCAGCCCACCCGCCAGTTATCCCTGAAACACCATACTTTTGCATCTTTGTGATGAAAGCCCCTCGGAGGCCCCTCCATGCCCCAACGTCCCGCACCACACAACCATAACCCAACCCTCACAACAGACCGCCTGATTCTTCGACTGCCTGTACCTGAGGATGCGGAGGATATGCTTGTCTTCCGTGGTGATCCGGTGGTACAGAAATACAACTCCGTCCCTTTGGCCCACGCCGAGGAAGCTCGGGACTATATCGAGAAGTGGCTGTTAGAATGTAAGGCGGGGGAGCGGAAAATATGGGGAATCACGCTCAAAGAAGAAGGGACCATGATCGGCATGGTAGGACTCGGTTCGTGGAGGAAGCACGACCGGAGGGCGGAGGTCGGCTATGATATGGCGCGGGCCTACTGGGGAAGAGGCATCGGGACAGAGGCTGTCCGCGCTGCAGTTTGCTTCGGATTCGAACACATGAACCTGAACCGTATCGAGGCAGCCACCATCGCAGACAATATGGGCTCGGTGCGACTCCTGGAGAAACTGGGTTTTACCCGTGAAGGCACTCTTCGGGAGTATTCTCTTGAACAGGACGGGAGATTCCATGACGAAGCGAATTATGGCATCCTGAAAAGGGAGTTCCTACCTTGAATTTGGGTCAGATTGGCAATCGGATCAATTATGAGGACATCGGCCACAATGCCTACGAACCTTATCGCGTGCATCGCCATGGCTCTGGGAACCGGGCAGCCTAAAAGAAGTTCTCATAGAGGTGTGGCGTGTCGATAAACCAGATCCAGTCTACAATGTAAGTAATTCCGGCCCCCGCGACATACCCGACCAACATACCCAGAAACAGCGGCTGAACGGACCGATAGAGACGCACCCCTCCTACACGCAGCAGGATGATCTGCACAAGCCAGGCGAGAAAAAATGGCAGAAAAGCCACGCGTATAGGGGACGAGGCGCCCACGACGAATCCTATGGGATGCAGGGGCCACCAGTAGAAGAGATAGCGGCAGGCTACCATCAGCCCGGTAATCAGTCCGCCACTACCAAGAAAGATAACCTCGAGCTCGGAAATCTGCGTGGCATTGTCTATCCACGCTATGGCCATGGCATAGAAACCGTTTCCCAACGAACCAATGGCGCCCCCGCGCAGGCTTTGCTCCCCTAAGGTATACCCCGCATAAATCAGATAGATCATAGATGATGCAGCACTGGCCGCAAAGGCGAGGCATATCCAGAGGAAAAATCCCCCGGCACCCCCCCGATGACGTCTACCAGGCGACAACCGGCCCCCCATACGGTTCAAGTGCCCCTTGAACCAGGCCGCGTGAGCCGTAGCGACCATGGTAAACGTACGCCAGTTTCGGGCAAAAGCGTTCGTCAGCGTCATGCCGGTCAACGTCGGCACGGAGAGATTGGCCGATCCGACCATGCTGACCGTGAACTGGTGGGCATTTATGGGGAGATCAAGCATGACCAATCCGGCCTCGGCGAGAACACGTGCCATGGCCAGATAGAAGACATAGAGGAAGAACAGAAAGAGCAGGGCCGTGGGAATCGAAACGCCGGCCTGGTGTAGCCAGTATATGATGTAGACAAATCCGAGAATAAGACCGAAAACGGCCGTACGGTATGAGAATAGCTCCTCGCCGTCATCCAGCGAAGTGCTCTTGCCGAAGGCGTGCGCAGTCACCTCCTTCAGGTGGTGCCGAGCCATCCAGAGCCCCCAGAGTACGAAAAAGATCATGCCACCTATAAACTGAATGGAAACCAGGCCACCCGGTACCAGGCTCGCCGAGGTCAGACCTATGCGATTCATGAAACCAGTCTGAATAATACCCACGAGCTGAAAGAACCAGAGGCTGAACAGGATTTCAGCGTTAATAAAAAAGGCGAAACAGAGACTGAATATGTTCAAACGGATGGGCAGCGCTGGATAGCCCCTACCAAGGGAAATCGCGAAAACGTCCGATCCCATAATGGGAATATGAGGCCAACCAGTCCAGAACGTCATGCAATTGTACAGCGCAGCCGACAGCATCACGATGAAACCCACACGGAAGATTCGGGTTCGATAGAAGGCTGGCCAGCCGGATCCTTCGGCGCAGCTCTCTTCATCGGCGCCGATCAGGTGTGTCGAGATCTCACACAATGGGAATCGCAATCGCTCATAATCGACCCACTGCTTTCGAAGGATTACGACCATGCAGGCACCCACGAAGAGCATGGCTATAATCAGCGAGAACCACCAGAACATAGGCGTAGCCCACGACGCCCACGGGATTATCCCCCCGGGCGCATGGCCCTCAAAGAATCCTTTGGCCGTGATCCTGTCCAGCACCAGCCAGTCTGGCAGATATTCGAAGAACTTATTCTCCCATTGGTTCTCAGGACTGGCATAGTACCGGGGCACCGTAATGGCCGACATCAGATACCAGTTCATGGCCCAATCCGGTACGATCGACGCGATGAGGCCCATGGAGAAGATGATCAGAAGCTCGGATGGAGAGAGGGCAAGCTCAGGCTTTCGGGACTTCAACCAGGCGTTCGGAGCCAGGATAAGCGCCAGAAACGGGATGAGCAAGCACATGGGAATGTGCGTGTAGGCGAAGTTCGGGGCGTTGAGGATATTGGCCACGTGCTGGCCGCCCACGCCGATGAGCACGGAGAAAAGCAGCCCGATGATGCCGGCGCGATATGTTACGGGAGAATTCACAACCATGGGCAGGCTTTAGTCCGGTCTGCGAATATCGAGTTTATCCATCCGGGATTGCAGCGTGGTGCGCTTGAGACCCAGAATGTGAGCGGCACCACGATCGCCGCCGATCCGCCACTTAGTAGACTCCAGTACTTTCACGATGTGATCCCGTTCGACGTCCTCTAATGACAGAGCCCGAAGACGGCGAGAGGCCGCATCAGATTCCCGAGAGAACCAGTCTCCCAGCTCCAACTGGGCGCCACGGCTCACAATACTGGCGCGCTCGATGATGTTCTCGAGCTCCCGCACATTGCCCGGCCAGTTATAGCTCTCAAGTGCCTTGACTGTGGACTGCGGGATTCCCGTGATCTCACGGCCCAGCTTTACATTGTACAGATCCACAAAGTGCCGTACGAGAGGCATGATGTCTTCGGGACGTTCGCGAAGCGGTGGCAGCTCGATGGGAAAGACGTTCAAACGGTAGTAAAGATCTTCCCGGAATGTGCCTTCCTCAATGGCCGACTCGAGGTTCCGATTTGTGGCCGCGATGATGCGCACGTCGACCTCGATCGTTTCGGAGCCGCCCAGGCGCTCGAAGGTGCCTTCCTGCAGAACACGCAGCAGCTTTGACTGCAGCTCAAGCGGCAGTTCACCGATCTCATCGAGAAACAAGGATCCGCCATCTGCCACCTCAAATCGGCCGATCTTCCTGCCAGTCGCACCCGTGAAGGCCCCTCGCTCGTGTCCAAACATCTCCGATTCAAT
>JABIQT010000212.1 GCA_018667995.1 Candidatus Latescibacterota bacterium | reverse complement strand
TGATTTTATGACTGAAAAGCCTATTCACGTGCAATGGCTATTTGCGCGAATGGTGCCAATTGCTGGTGTGACATTGTGGGGCGGCAAATTTACTACCCCCTTTTTCAGGTCCACTCAACTTGTATTCGACAATGATATACCTCATGAAGGACTCGCCCAGCAACTCCGTTTTGCTAATGCCGATAATAGCACCGCGTGGGGAATCAATCTGGCACAGATTATGATCAATCAGCCCCTTTCATCCACGAAGGATGTAACTCGGACCTATTTTCTTGGCGGGCAGATTGTCGGTGAATTCAATCGCTCCGGAATGGCAGCCACGGTAGCGCTCGCCCTCTATGGCGTAGGCAACGCGGACTCTATTTTTGTAGCCGAAAATCTGACGCCCCGCAGGGTCCGTACGAACAATACCAATAGGCCGAACGCGACGGGAAACGGATACCTCTCTGAATTTCGGTATCTAAACCTCTCGGCTAGGATATCCCGTAGTGTTTACGAACGTCCATTCACGCTGAATCTGGACTACGCATTCAATCCCGCAGCATCCAACGAACGACAGGGGTTGGTAGCAATGTTGACCTACGGAAACCATCGAAACATCGGTGGGGCGAGGGTCGCGATCCAGGGGTTCATGGTACAGGCGGATGCCGTGGCCACCGTCTTCGCGAACATAGATTACATTCGGACGAATCAGAACGGCGGTGGCATATCGCTGAACTACCAGCCATTGGAGAATGTGGAGCTGATGTGGTCAGCATATGCGACTGAGTGGCGTGATCCTGCACTCCTGGTCAAACCGATAACCCGAAACACTTTACGTACCAGATTCAGGTTTCAAGTTCAGATGAGGTACTAGGAATGGCATCTGTGGTCAACCGCTATGTCATATTCGTGATCGTGCTGGCGGCGACCGTCCCCAATATCACATGCAACTCAGGGGCAGGCAAGGAACGACCTGAGTTGGTGATTGCTGCTGCCATAAGTCTAAAAGACGTCTTCGTGGATCTTGGACGAGAGTTCGAGTCGCTACACAATGTGAAGATAATATTCAATTTTGCGGGTTCCAACTCGCTCCAGCGCCAGCTGGAAAATGGCGCTCCGGCAGATTTGTTCGCGAGTGCTTCCGTTGCAGAGCTTGATGCCCTTGTGGGCCAACAACTCATACTACCGGAAACACGGCGAACGTTTGCCGGAAATAGCGTAGTATTGATCGGACGAGCACCGCCGGATGGTGGCGATTTTGGCTTTGATGATCTGGCCGATCAAAGAATAAGCCACATTGCACTAGGTAGCGGGGGAGTTCCTGTCAGAATCTATTGCGAGGAGGTACTTCGGGAACTCGGGCTTTGGAATCGTTTGTCTGGCAAGTATGTATTCGGAAATAATGCCCGCCAGGTCCTGCAGTATGTGGCCAGCGGCGAAGCTGAGGCAGGCCTAGTCTATAGTACGGACGCGCAATCGTCGCCGGATGTTCGAGTGATGCAGAAGGCTGATCTTTCCTGGCATCGACCGATCGTGTATCCCGTCGCTGTGGTCTCTGATAGCCACTCTCCTGAGTTGTCAAAGGACTTCATCGATTTTCTGCTCAGCGCATCTGGAAGAAAGACGCTGTTGGGACACGGCTTTGCGCTGCCGTCGGAGTACCGCGGCCCATAGACTCATTGAAGCTTCTTGGTATCGCCCCCTAAATTGGTGCGACCTTACGATCTTTCACACCAACCTTCGAAAATATACATGATTTGGGACGCTCTCCAGCTTTCACTCCTTGTGTCGATACTTGCGACCGTTTGGGTCGGTATCGTAGGCACCGCATCGGGTCTGCTTCTGGCAAGAAAGCGATTTCCGGGACGTGCTTTCCTTGATCTGCTGGTAACTCTTCCTTTGATTTTACCGCCAACCGTTACGGGTTACTATCTGATTCTGCTTCTAGGTAGGAAAGGATTGCTCGGAGCTTTCATATATGATTGGACCGGTTTCTCATTCGTATTCGCCTGGCAGGGGGCTGCTCTGGCAGGTGGTGTTGTAGCCCTCCCCATTATGGTACGTGCTGCTCGGGCAGCGTTTCTAGATGTGCCTGTCGCCTTTGAGCATGCTTCCTACGTGCTGGGGCGAAATCGCATTACGACCTTCATGAAAGTCACTCTGCCGCTGGCCCGCAACGGGCTTGTAAGCGGCTTGATACTAAGCTTCGCTCGGGCTATCGGTGAGTTTGGTGCTACCCTGATGATTGCGGGGAATATCCCAGGACGCACGCAGACCATGCCACTGGCCATTTACGAGGCATTTGCCACCGGTGAAGACGCATTGGCGCAGTCGCTGGCTGTGATATTGACGGTTATCTCAGGTATCGTCATCCTGACCACGGAATGGTTGCTGAGATCAAAGGGCCGCTGAGGCTCAATGAAAGTGCCTTGAATGCTGAAGATTCATCAGCTTACAAAACAGTTCGCAAGCGGGTTTGTCATTTCTCTCGACATCGAAGTCGAGTCGGGAATAACCGTTTTATTCGGCAGGTCAGGCTGTGGCAAAACTACGACTCTCGGGATGATATCGGGGTTGATCGATCCGGATCGAGGGCGTATAGCGCTTGATGATTCTGTCTTCTTCGATGCAGGTGCCGGCCTATCGCTTCCATCCTATGAACGCGAGGTCGGGTACATTTTTCAGCAACCGAGTCTATTTCCACATCTTACAGTTGATGCCAATATTCGCTATGGGACCGACCATCAGTCGGATATATCGGATCTCGTTGCCCGGTTCGAAATTGATAGCCTGCTCTCCAGATACCCGCGTGAGATTTCGGGAGGACAACAGCAGCGTGTATCCCTGGCACGTAGTCTTGCGTCGAATCCCCGTGCTCTCTTAATGGACGAACCATTCTCTGCACTGGATGCCGGGGTGCGCACTCAGTTTCAATCAGATCTGCTCCGCGTTAAGGAACAGACGGAGATGCCGATTCTCGTCGTAACTCATAGCATCAGTGAGGCATTTGCCCTGGCAGATCGGCTTATCGTCATGGATGAGGGGCATGTCGTCGAGAGCTATGATGCGCTCGAATTGTTTGCACGGCCGCGGAAGCGCGTCACCGCTGAACTTCTGGGTGTCCAGAATCTGATGCCCTGTCGTGTCAAATCGAGACTTGATGGCGCGATTATAGTAGAATTCCAGGGCCTTGATTTCGTGGTGGACGACGACGCGCGTTGTGAGCCAGGAGACAGTGCCTGGCTTGGGATTCGTGCAGTCGATGTACGCCTCGTTGTTACTGACTCACGACGCGAGAATGAATTGGTGGCCACCGTTCATCGGATCATCAGGTCGGTAGTGACTAACCAGATTCACCTCAATGGTCACAGTCCAGATGGAGATTTCTCTCTGGTAATGGACCTGGATGAACACCACTGCAAGCAACATCATATCAAGCAAGGAGATACCGTTCGCGTCGCTCTCAAGCGCAATAAAGCCTTCATTTGTCAGTAGACAGTCACTCAGGTCAAGAGGAGGAAACGTATGGTAGGAATCGGTATTATAGGGATCGGTTTCATGGGTACGACGCATTTCGCGGCAATAAAGGATATTCCCGATGCGCAAGTAGTCGCCATCTGTACCCGCGACGAGAAGAAGCTCGGCGGAGACTGGCAGGATATTAAAGGGAATTTTGGTTCAGGAGGAGGCATCCAGGACCTCAGTACAATCGGTACTTACCGGGAGATCGATGACATTCTCGCCGACCCCAAGGTTGATATGATAGACATCTGTTTGCCTACCGGCATGCACTATGACGTAACCATGAGGGCTTTTGCAGCCGGCAAGCACGTATTGCTGGAAAAACCCATCGCCCTAAAGCTGGACCAGGCGGACGAAATGGTGGCCGCCGCAAAGGCCGCCGGTAGACATCTCATGGTTGCTCAGGTGTTGCGCTACTTCCCCGAATTTGCCTTCCTGAAGGACGTAGTCGATGATAACAGATACGGCCGTTTTCTCGGCCTGCATCTCAAGCGCGTGATCTCAAAACCCTTGTGGGGTAGCAGCGACTGGTTCACCAAATACGAAGAGACTGGCGCTGCAGGCATAGATCTTCACATCCACGATACCGATTTTGTGCAGTATGTACTGGGCATGCCTGATCGTGTCCATTCATCTGGTATGGTGAGTCCTAATGGGTACGTTCTTTATGTGTCGACCCAGTATGGTTACGAGGGAAAGGACTTTACGGTCACCGCACAGAGCGGTTCTATCGGTACCTCCGGTCTGATGTTCGAGCATGGTTACGACGCCTACTTCGAGGAAGGGACGCTGTGGTTCAATTCCCTCTCAGGCTTACCCGTGACGCTCTACACTACGGAGGGCAAGGAAACACCAGAACTCGACTATCCGGAGGCCTTTACGGCAGAAATATCCTATGCCGTGAACTGCTTGGAGAACAATGAGGAACCTGTCGTTCTCTCCGGCGAGTCTGCCCGTAATTCCTTGATGATCTGTTTGAAAGAGTCTGAATCAGTTCGTACCGGTCAAACGATCGAAATAGCCTGATGTATAGGTCAATCTGTTCTTCAATGCTTCCGAACTACCTTGCGGGTATTGAAGTACAGGCGGTCTTTGATGAAGATACGGTACCTGGACTTCGGTGAAGCAACAACTCCGGGAGGGTAGGAATAATGGGGCAACTGCTGTTTGGACTGGGACGGCGTGTCATAACCCCGCCGCTGGGTATCGAACTGTGCGGCTATGGTCCATACCGGGAACGTAAAGGTACGGAGGTCATCCAAGATCTCCAATGTACAGCACTGGCCCTTTCGACGGCCGGGGGGACCGTATTCATCTGGCTGTCAAACGATCTGATTTGGCTAGACAGATCGATTCTGGAAGAAACTTACAGATTAGCCCGATCTGCCTACGGTCTTGACGCCTCCAGGATCGTGATCACAAATACGCACACCCATTCTGGTCCTGCTACCATGCGCACTGTGGCATGGGGAGAGTGGGACCAGGCTTACGCTGACACGCTTCCCAGCTTGTTTGTAGAAGCCATCGGAGAAGCGATCGGGAACATGATCCCTGGCCGGATCGGTTTCAGCCAGGTGCCTGTACCCGAGTTGTCTGTCAACCGAGTGGAGGACGACGGACCCGTTGAAGAATCGGCCAGCCTGATCCGGATCGATGATATGGCTGGGGTCATGCGGGCGGGGGTGGTAAACTTCAGTGCACACCCAGTTACACTGGGGGCCACGAGTCATGTATGCGGAGACTATGTAGGTGACGGTGTCGCGAAAATGGAGCAGGCGCTGAATGAGAGGGCCCGTATTCTGTTCTTCCAGGGCAGTTGCGGAAACTTGAACTGCCGGGGATTCGGTAGTGATATCGCAACCATGAAAGCCAATGGATCGCTGCTGATGGACGCCATTCTGCCAGGATTGGATGATGTATCCACGTTCTCTGATGTGAGACTATCCGGCGATTCGTTTGAAGTGGCCCTACCGATGCAGGTTCCGGAGCGGGGTTCTCTGGAGCTGGAATTGGAGGCGAGTGATAGAGCTTTGGCTGACTTCGACGGAAATCCCGATTCTACCGTGTACAAGAACCTGGTCTACGAGAGCGAATGGCGAAAGCTCCGTCTGGAGTTGCTCGAGGGTTCCCATCCTGAGCGGAAAGAGATCCAGGTGTCGTATCTTCAGATTAACGACGCTGTTCTTGTGGCTCACCCATTGGAGTTGTTTCTGGAATTTGGTAATATCATTCGAGAGGCCTCACCATTCGCGCACACGATGTTAGTCGGGTATGCCAATGAGGCCGTCGGGTACCTTGCCCGGCCCCAGGATTTTCGGCAGGAGGGCTTTGGATGGTATGCAGCCGTGGCGGCGCCGAGGCTATGTCGTCATCTGGAATTTGCGGAAGAGGCCGGGCAGGTGTTCTGTTCGCACATTACTGCGCTGCTACATCAGGTTTTTGAAAAGATGGAGTAGGAGGCAGCATGAAGTCAGGTTGCCTTTTCGCATCGAGCTACACATTCTATGTGGTAGGTGTGTGGGAACATATCAACTGGCTGGATCTCAGCCGTCCGATAGCCCAAATCTTGCAGTAGGATAAGATCTCTGGTAAGCGTTTCCACGTTGCATGACACGTATATTATCTGAACTGGCTTGCACTGTGCAATAGTAGTTAGTACTTCAGAATCGCATCCCGACCTTGGCGGATCGACCATGATGAGGTCAACGCCGTCCGCGGTTGCTGTTACCGACGGTAGTGCGTTCTCCGCCTTCTCTCTCAAAAACTCGATATTTGAAAGACCTGCGTTGTTCGCGTTATGTTCGGCATCGGCGATTGCCCTATGGGATTCTTCTATACCATAAACCCTCTCGGCCATCTGTGCAAGAAACAGCGTAAAAAGACCTACGCCGCAGTAGACATCGATGGCCACGCGCATTCGTTCTTGGGGAAGCATATCGAGTACCGACTGAATCAGCACGCTGGTCTGTCTCGTGTTGGCCTGGAAGAAAGAGGGCGATGTCACCCGAAAGCGATGCCCCAGCACAGAATAGTGCACGCAGTCAGACTGTTGCCCAATGCCCTGTAGATCTGCACCAATGGCCTTGGCGAGCTTGCGATCCAGATCCAGATTTACTTCGTCATTGTCAGACGATCGTACGGTGGCCGACTTAAGTGGACGTCGCTCCTTGGAAAGGGATCCAGCCAAGCCGCGACCGATACGGTTGTTCAACTCATTCTGGATCTGACATTCCCCGCTGTCCTTGCCGAACACTCCGATCACCCATTTGGTCCGCGGTGTATGAAAGCCTACGCGCAGGTTGTCCTGAGGTCCCCGCATACGAACAACCATCTTGTTTCGGTAGTAGAACGGATCATCCATTCCCGCCACCTCGTGGACCGTGACATCGGCCAGTTCACTATGGTTTCGAAGAATTTCCTGTACAATCCGGCGCTTCCAGACAAGCTGCTGACTGTAGTCGACCTGCAGCCACTGACAGCCTCCACAACCTTCATGAAACGCAGGACAATCAGGAGTGATTCTTGAGGGAGAGGGAGATATGACGCTGGTGATCTCTGCACGGACTACATCGTCGTGGATGGATGTGACCTCGATCTCTACTTCGTCACCGGGCACTCCTCTTTGCACTAGAACCTGGTAATCTTGATAGGACGCCACAGCTTCGCCGCCATAGGTAAGACGATCAACTATGAGCGTGATTCGTTGGCCTTTTTCGAGGGGACACATATTACCGGGAGGCGATTCGAAGGATCTGGCCGGGACGAATGA
>JABIQT010000213.1 GCA_018667995.1 Candidatus Latescibacterota bacterium | reverse complement strand
GTATTCTGATATCATCGAATGGCGGAGTGGCCGTTTTGAAGAAGAGATACCATGTTTGGAAATGCGGATTGGAGTGAAGCTCGCTGCTCAATTTCGGGTCTTTTTCCACGGCACCAAGCGCATTGGATCCAATCTCAGCCTGCATATCTACTTCATTGTTCTCATACGGCGCCGTGCCGGGGTGGACACCTGCACTGACAAACTTCAGCTTGATCTCCTCAAGACGCCCCTTCGATGGACCGTTATAGAAAGTATTCACAACATAGCGTAGATACCTATCCGGCACCCACTCCACGAGTTTGTAGCTAAAATTGCTGACCATATTGCCAGCTTCGGTCCATCGCCTTCCATACTTCTCGACCTGCCAAGGCGGAACGGGTGCCGCCGAGTTATACGCCAGGATATAAGGCAGATACGGGCATGGCCCCTCCGCCTCTACCTCCAGCGTGAGATCATCGATAGCCCGGACGCCCACTAAATCACGATCTGTAATGTCTCCCTGACTGAAGGCCTTGCCATTCTTGATGTCGTAGAACAGGAATGCGAAGACATTTCCTTCGGATGGATCGAGGAAGCGTTTGAAGGTATACTCAAAATCGTGGGCCGTTACCGGATTGCCATCGCTCCAGCGTGCGTTCTCTCTGAGATGGAAGGTCCATGTTCGCCCATCTTCCGATGCTTCCCAACTTTTTGCGGCGCCAGGGCTTAATATATCATTTTCATCGAACATGGTTAGTCGTTCGAACAACCAGGGGTCCGCCCCTTTGACCCCATAGTTATCCATGCTCACATCCAGGGTCTTTGGTTCTTCGATGAAATACATCAATATCTGTTCACTCAATGGAGCTGCGTCCGGAGGAAGTTCTACTCCAAGGCTATTGATGACCGGGCCATCAATTCCGCCTGCTATCTGGCCGCTATCCTCTGCTCCACACGCCGCGATGACGAGTGCGGTTACCGTTAGCATGAGCAACGATCTCATTTATTCTTCCTTTTCAATGGACTCATTTGGATAGACCTCATCGATAAAGAATAACGCGTCAAATCGATCAGTCCAATTCAACTCGGGCGATATCTCGTTCGATATCCTTGCCGTCACGGAAGCAAGTGGATTCGGGGTACGCAGTCTTGCTGGACGGAGGTTTAGGATGCTTCCAGGCCCAGGGAGTCGGTGCAGCAGAGCCTCGACGGTTCCGTCTTTGGCAGGTGGTAAGAATGACCTTTCAGGGCGGTTGGGACGTCCGAGCTTACCCGTATATGCAGTGAAGCCTATCGAACGTATCTCTTCGCCGAATATCGCCTGGGCTTCGGGCCACCTTCCCCAGAGGACGAATTTCCGCCCCCGATATGGTCCGGCAGTCATCCAAGACAGATTGCGCTGTGTGGCTGCACGGCGCAACTTTTCAGATTCGTACGTCTCCGTTGATTCCTGTGCCCGCGCTGACTCGATATCGATAAACGCTATGAGATTCTCCAACATTATTGATTCCAACGCTATGCGACTTTGAGAGTAGCGCTGTCGCAACGCGAAGGCCTGATCCCGAAAAAGCAGTTGCAGCTTGAGTGCGGCCGACCGAGCCTCCTGTCGATGCCCGTCGGAAACATCGCGGAGGCGTCGAGGTTTTGTCCACAGTGAATCTAAAAGTGTCACATCTTGTCTGGGAACCATCGGAGCGGCTGCATTCAAGAAGGATGTAAGATGCGATGCATATTTTCGCTTAGCCACCGCGTGATACTGTGCGTGGGTTCCGACCATGAGTAGCGGTTGCGGCCACAAATACGAAGATTGTGCGTATTCCAATAGGGGAAGGACGTGCCGGCTTTGTCGCCAAACAGCATAGAGCGTCTGTGCGGATGATTCTATCGATTTGCCATTTCGTAGAGCGAGTTCCATCGAATGGGCTTCGAAAATGCCCACGGGCCAGATAAGCACCTCGAAATCCATCTCTCGATGCAGATAGGTCACCAGACGAACCATTCCATCGTAGGTTGCACCGTCACCGGCGCTTCCGTGCTCAAACAACTCGATGACCACAGCATCGCCGATGATGGATTTCAGCGGATTCAGGTCGTCCTGATTTGCGCGCGGTCCTGCAATCGAAGTGAGGGGCGTGGCATTATCAAGCAGATACGCACTTGCCGATTCATCCTGTGCGGATGCCCATGGAGAAGCTAAGGTGACAGTCAGTAAGGCCATGACCACCACTCTGAAGAAGGCTGTTAACATCATGGGGTAGAATCCATTATGTGATTTTAAACATACCAGATGTCATCACCAAATTCCCAGTTAGATCGTCGACATCATGAGGAGATTTGTGAAACTACGAGGCTTTTTTTACCGTCTCCAGCAGGGCCGACATGTAGCCGATTGCGAGAGCCCGTCCTC
>JABIQT010000214.1 GCA_018667995.1 Candidatus Latescibacterota bacterium | reverse complement strand
GTATGGGGTCTGTCAGCTTAATGGTCCAGTAGTCGCCTTCGAATTCGAATGGTGCCTCTGTAGACCACAACTTCAGAATCATGTCGATGCCTTCAACAGTCATCAATCCCTGAGTTTTCGGATCAGGCAGATTAAAAAGTCCCCAGTCGGTGGGCACGCCTCCCTGCCCGAATCCACAGTTGATCCGACCATGCGAGAGGTGATCCAGAAAAGCAAGCCGTACGGCGATATTGACCGGATGATGCTGTGGTATGATGGAAACACCAGGTCCCATCCGAATTTGCTTGGTTCGGGGTAGTACGTTAGCGATGAAAATGTCATTGGATGGAATGGGCTCCCAAGCCACAGTATGATGCTGACCGACCCATGCCTCGGTGAATCCCAGTTCATCTGCCAGGACCACTAAATCGATATCTTCCTCGAAACACCGTGTCCTGGACTTCTCCGGCGGATGCAGAGGCATCATAAATAAGCCTAATTTCATGGGGCGATTCTCCTCGTTTGTCCCTAATGGGGACCTATTTTTTGGATGTTTTCCCAGTGCTCTGAGACCCAAGACCTCTTGATGGCATCCTGCACCTCCGCTACAGACTGGGCTTGTGCAAAACCTGGCTCTCCTTGCCTGCCTGACGCAATAGATTCCATGAAATGATAGGCCTCGATGGTCTTCAAATCATCATATCCCAAACCGATACCCGCTCCGGGAGAGAAGCTGGCGTGCAACGGGTGTTCGGGCCCGGCCAGTACTCTTCTATAGCCCTTATCCTGCTCATCATCCGTTAGATACAACTCAAACTCATTCATTCGTTCGAAATCCCAGCGGATCGCCCCTTCGGTTCCGTGAATACTGAATCCGATCTCGGACTGGGGGCCCTGAATGACACGGCATGTTTCCAGCGCACCGCGCACGCCATTTTCAAACTGTACCAGGGCACTTACATAGTCTTCATTCGTTACCGGTTCCGTGGGGCCGTCACGGTTCGTCGAATAGTGATCGCCCTGGCCCGGCGTCGCCACGGGGCGTTCTTTGATGAACGTTTCGCTCTGGCCGATTACGCGTTTGATGGGCCCGGCCAACATCATTCCCATGTCGATGGCATGGGACATCAGGTCGCCGAGTGCTCCCATGCCGCCAAGGTCCGATTGCAGGCGCCAGGACAGTACACTGCCCGGATCGCTCGCATACCCTACCAGGAGCCATCCTTTGTAGTGCGTGAGTCTGCCTATCTTCCCTTGCTGTACCAGTTCCAGGGCTCTTTGGACAGCCGGCGCCCATCGGTAATTATACCCTACGAAAGAGAGCAGGCCAGCCTCCTGTACAATCTGTGCTATTTCTGCCGTCTCTTCCGGGTCTAAGCCCACCGGCTTCTCACAGAGAATATGCTTGCCTGCTTCTGCCGCCGCTTTGACTTGTTCCAGATGCATGTGATTCGGTGTCGCAATATTTACCACGTCCACATCCGGATGGTCCAGCACCTGTTGCCAATCTGTAGTGCTCTCAGAGAATCCAAAGCGTGCTTGCGCTTCCTTTGCTCTGGCTTCTACCTCATCGGCACAGATGATGAGTCTGGGCGAGATTTGACAATCTGGAAATCGGTCTGGGACCGCACGGTAGGCACGACTGTGGACTGAGCCCATCCATCCCATACCAATAATCCCAATGCCAATCGTTCTCATCTGTTTCCTCTTAGTCTTTTGATGGTCATGCAGGCCGTTTACAGATCCGATAGCGGCCTATGATGTTGAGATTTCACCTATGTTGCGAATCGCGAGATTCGGCACGGCCTGATGATGCGATGAACCACATCTACCACATCACTAATTGAAACGGAACTGTTTTGCGCGATCTTCTCTAATATGGAGGTGTGACGTAGTGTTGTCCGGTCTATCCAACTGAGAGCCGGAGTCATCCCGCGCCTACATACAATAATGGCTCATCCAACGCGATCAAGCATAGACATGGTATTGAGTGCACAATGGGCGAGAATAAGTGGCCACAGATTCCGACCGAAGGCCACATAGCCTATGCCCATTGCCAGACCGATAAGACCGACGGTAATGGACCGCTCTGAGAAATCATTGGAGTGCCTGAATCCAAAGATCGCGGCCTGGAGTATCACTGCGAGAACGGTGGCCGTAAGGGTACTCGAGAACATTCTTTCTATCCAGTTCATCAGAAAGCCTCTGTC
>JABIQT010000215.1 GCA_018667995.1 Candidatus Latescibacterota bacterium | reverse complement strand
CGCTCCTCTTCAACACTATAGAGCACCCGAACGATTGCATCCTCAATGTCCACGGATTGGATCCGCTTGAGTATGGCAGAAGTTGGATCGTCAACCCCGTCCGCACCAACCTCTACTGTTACAAATGGCCTCGCCGGGGATTCCACAAAACGAAAGGAAGCACTGCCCTTCTTTTCGATCTCGACGATACAGAAGCCCCGCTTCTCCTGCTCCTCGCCAAAATCTACCCGCTCGATGCTTCCTGGATAGACGACGTGAGGATTTCCCGAGGGATTGAGATCCTGGTGTCTATGTACATGGCCGAGGGCCACATAGTCGAATGCTGAATTAGCCAGAATGCTCGTTAAAATCGTTGGTTCATGGCCTATCACGGCTGCCCGTTCGGTGCCGGACAGCCTGGCATCGGTCGCTGCAACATGCGCAGCGAGGATGCAGGGATTCAGCGGATCTGCTTCGTCCGCGAATGAGCGAATGATGTCCGCGCATATCTCTTCGATTCGAATTCGCACATCGACATCGGACAAGTCTTTATAGGCATCTCGCGTGAGCAAGTTGTGCTTCATGGGCCAAGGCAAACATGCTACCTGTACCGGCCCCCCTTGAGTTTCCACACAAATGGATTCAGGTTTTGAAATAACACGCACATGGCCGGGACCGAGTGTATTGAAGATATCTAAAGATGAAGCCTTGCCAAATGAGACAGCGTTGTCATGGTTTCCGACGATCATAACCACCGGAATCCCGGCGTCACTGAATCGTTTGAACTGAGATGCGAGCGCACGTTGATGGGTTGGATTTGGATCGCAAGTCCGATAGGCATCACCCGTGAAAATCACCAGCCCCACATGCTCTTCCAAGGCGGTGTCCACGGCGAAACTGAGGCATGCGATGAAGTCTTGAAGCCTGGTATGCAATCCAGTATCGGGATCCAGTCGACCGTAGTTCTCTGTTCCCATGTGAATATCTGCGATATGTAATATCTTGAGCGACATATATTAGTTGTTCAGGGCCTCTGGGTTCGGGCATCGCGGATACAACTGCTAATAGCACGTTTAGTATAGAATGACGGGCCAGACAAGTCAACGCAATATTGTTTCATTGACGGACGGAATGGCGGCCGGTTGATTGCCCGGATCCCCGGTTTGACTGTATGCATCTGAAATGAGACCCGCTTATGCGCTTACATCCCTACGTCGGTCTTGGCATCGGCATTCTGTGCCTTTCCTGGGCAGCCATTCTAATTCGGATGGCGGACGCCCCACCGCTGATAATAGGAGCATTCCGGTTGTCAATGGCCGCGCTGGTACTTATCCCGATCGCCGTGATGAAATCCAGAAGAGAGCTCCTGTCCATGGACCGGACCAGCTGGCTCCTGGCTGTCTTTTCAGGAGTCATGCTGTCTGCCCACTTCGCATCCTGGATGACATCTCTTTCCTATACTTCCGTCGCCAGCTCAGTGGTTCTCGTGACCACCTATCCCATATTCGTAGGGTTAGTATCACATTTCTTTCTTAAGGAACGGATCTCCAGAGGAATCATCTTTGGAATCGCGGTAGCGTCTCTAGGCGCCATGGTTATCGGATACGGAGATTTTGGCACGGAAGGCGACCGCATCTACGGTGACGGGCTTGCTGTCATTGGGGCCATATCCGGTGCGGGATATTTCCTCATTGGAGCCCGACTTAGAGGCTACGTCTCACTGCTTTCTTATATCACGATCGTCTATACGACTGCTGCGGTGCTTCTCATGGCTATGGCACTGGCAGCAGGTGAAACCCTATCAGGATACTCGTGGACGACCTATGGTATCATATTACTGATGGCCCTTGGGCCGCAGCTCCTCGGTCACAGCTCCCTGAACTGGGCATTGCGGTATCTGTCTGCCGTCTTTGTCAGCGTAAGTACCTTAGCCGAGCCGGTCGTGGCGACCGGGTTGGCCTACTTCATATTGAATGAAGGCGTCAACGGTAGCAGAATCGCCGGAAGTATGCTTGTGCTGGCCGGAATCTATCTAGTACTATCGAGGCGAACGAGCGAGATCAATTGATGTCCGGGTAGGTCCGGGCAGCTCTCTTCTTACACCGGAAAGGCGAAAATGGCCTAATGATCCCAGGCGGCGGGTACATCTGGTCGTCGTTTCTGCCGCAGGAAATCAGCCTGAAGCGCCGGAGTCACATCATCCGATTTGACGCGTCGAAGTATATCCACAAGTGCTGCGATATAGGGTTCCGATAGCTGGTGTCCCTTTTCCGCGGTCGCTTTGCTGGCGTCACCCACATACATGGCTGGATACATGGCAAACCAATCCATCGGCGAGTAGACTCCCGCTTCCTTCAGCGGCTGATTTCGGCGCAGACTGGTGAATGGTCTTGCCGGAACTTGATCCATTTTGACCAAATCCGGAGTGATGTGCAGCATATCGCTGGTTTCACTCTCACAGGCGTGCCCTGTTTCGGATGTCTCCAGTACATCCGGTGTTTCTTCTAGTTCCGGCCGGGCATAGTACACCACGTACTCCTTATCCTTCTCCACGAGAGTCTGCACAAAGAGAGGTATAAAGTATCGATTGCCACCGTGGCCGCTGAGAATAACGATCTTTCGGACGCCCTGTCGAGCCATTTCATCGCAGATATTTTCTAACAGTGAAAACACGATCTCACGTTTGATTACGATGGATCCGGGCAGGTGTGCGGATTCGTGGTTGATGCCAAAGGGATACGGGGGAAAGACGAGAACAGGCTCCTCGGCCGCGGCTTGACAGGCATACCAGTGAGATGCCAACATATCGGTACCCAATGGCAGATGGGAAGCGTGGGCCTCTATGACGCCGATGGGGATTATGCCAACACCCGATGATTCTTCAACGGCACGCGCAAAATCGTATGAGGTAATCTGCTCCCACTGCATGGTCAACTCTCCTTCAAGTCTGAAATACTAAGCGGTGGTTTCCCAAATGTCTGGGCAGGACAAGTGCAATAGAATTTAGGAGCAAATCTGCGGCGTTCGGATATTCCTCATATCTTGGACGCATTGTTTCCAGACATGGATGTACCATGAATGTCGGCGTACCTGCATGAAGTCGAACCACAGATCACGTGGTCGGGAAACGCCATTGCAGCCCCTTTGTCCGTCCCACGAACCAAACCGATTTAACCTTCCGATGTTGCCCCAAAGTGGATATATAAATAGGGAGTAACATGGAGCAGCCAGGCCAACGGTCAGGTCTCAATCAATCTGGTTTCTGATAGTGTTCCGCGTAGCTCCTGGCGAATTTCGCTCTGATAAATTCACCAAAATGGCACGGCTCATATCGTGGAGGATTCTCTGAATCGCAACAGATGTCCAAAGGCGCCACGATCGTTTCATAGGATGGTTCAAAGAAGAAAGGAATTGAAAATCGTTCTCGCGACGTGGAAAGCAGGACACGATGCCGGGTAGCCCGATATCGGTCATTGGTCCATTGCTGAGTCATCTGTCCGATGTTTACGATGTAGGTGCCAGGGATGTAGGGTGCGGCGATCCATTCGCCGGATGCATTTCTCACCTCCAGGCCGCCCACATCATCTTGCGCCAATACCGTCAGAAATCCGTAGTCACAATGAGCACCAATCCCTGCGTCTACTTCCGCTCGGGAAACGTCCGAATGTATGGGAGGATAGTGGGAGAGGCGGAGCGTGCTCAGGCTGTCGCGGGTAAAAGGTAGAAAATAACTACCCTCGAGACCAAGACTCAACGCCAGACCGACGGTCAACCTCGAACCAAGATGAGTCATCAGGTCCCAGTTTTTGAGAATGAGTTCCCGGAAACCCACCAAACCGGACGGCATTACGGTCGAATCCCAGAGGGGATGGGCCCCTGGTGGTCGCTCCGGATCAAAGCCGGTGTGAAAGTCAAGACAAGCGTGCCAGTCCGTTTTCTTCTCGGTTACTTCCCCGCCCAAAGGAACATATCCATTATAGTTTTTCGAATTCCCGATATAGTGAACCATCTTCTGGTCCTCCGGTAATTCGAAAAAACTCCGTGCTCCGCTGAACATATTCTGACGATGGGATTCGGGTATCCCGTGATTCGTAATGTAGAAGAAACCGACGTTCTGGCAGGCTACGCCAATCTCAGTAGCAGCTTCTTGCATTGCCTCGGAAGCAAAGTCTTCCGAGAGCAGACTCCCGATATCGATTACGGGGATATCCTGAAAATCCTTACTCACCGCAGGCATACGAGTTTCCTCGGGTGTCAATCCTCTGGTCGAAAAGACGGGCAGCTGTCAGTTGGCAAGCTCAATGGGGGTGGTCTAACCTTCGCGTGCCGACTCGAGCGCTTCCCAACGCAGGTATGCCGCGTCGAGCTCATCGTTGACCCGTTCCAATCGATTGTTTAAGTCCGGAATGTCCGTACCATCCGTGTAACTCTTCGGCTCAGCAAGAGTCGCATACAGATCCTGCCGGAGCGTTTCCATTGTGTCGATTTGGGCCGGCAGACCGCTCAATTCTCTCTGGTCGTTATAACTGAGCTTGGCACGTCGCTGAGCGGATGTCTTCCGATCGGTACCATCGGACTTCTCCTTGGCCACATCGGACCCCGGATCTCGACGCTGCCGCAGCCAGTCATTGTATCCTCCCACGTACTCATGGATATTATGGTCGCCCTCGAAGGCAATTGTGCTCGTGACGACGTTGTCGAGAAATGTACGATCGTGGCTGATCAGGAGCACCGTACCGGCAAAGTCAACGACCATGGCCTCCAGTATCTCGAGCGTTTCAGCATCGAGATCATTGGTCGGTTCGTCCAGGGCCAGCACATTTGCCGGGGAGGTAAATAGCTTTGCCAATAGTAGCCGATTGCGTTCGCCGCCCGAGAGGACTTTGACCGGGCTTCTTGATCTTGCAGGTGTAAAAAGAAAATCCTTCAAATAGCTGATTACGTGCTTTGACTTTCCGTTGAACGTCACCTGATCCGTACCCTCAGCTACTGTTTCGAACACCGTTCTCTCATCGTCAAGCTGTTCCCTGAGCTGGTCGAAATAGGCTACCTGGAGTCGCATACCATGTGTAACTGATCCTTGGTGGGGTTGCAGATCTCCAAGCAGCAATCGAAGCAGCGTGGTCTTTCCAGCGCCGTTTGGCCCGATGAAGCCGATTTTGTCTCCACGTTGAATCGTCGTGGAGAAGCCGTCTACGACAGTTGTATCCCCGTAGGAAAAGGAGAGGTCCTTTGCCACAATCACGCGCTTGCTCGACTTCTCTCCAGAATTCACCTGCAGACGCACATCACCAGTCTCAGGTCTTCGGTTCCGGCGGGCCTCCCTCATGGATTCCAGAGAGCGAACGCGTCCCTCGTTTCGTGTCCGTCTCGCACGAATGCCCTGTCTGATCCAGACCTCTTCCTCAGCCAGTTTACGATCGAACTGCTTCTGTTGTTCTGCTTCGGCGGCAGCCAATTCCTCACGCCTCTTAAGATAGGTGGGATAATCACACTCCCAGCTTGAGAGTCGGCCCTGGTCAAGCTCCAGAATTCGAGTGGCAAGATGCCGTGTCAACAAACGGTCATGGGTGACAAAGAGAATGGTGAACCGTTGTTTGAGTAGAAAGGCCTCGAGCCATGCGATTGCTTCAATATCGAGATGATTGGTGGGTTCGTCCAACAGGAGAATATCTGGTGAGGTCGCAAGGGCTTTGGCCAGAAGCGTCCGCCGCTTTAGTCCCACAGATAGTGCTTCAAATGAGGCATAGGGATCGAGCTGCATCCGTGTGAGGACGATGTCCACCATCGGCGGCCCCGTCTGATGCAGGGGCAAATCAGCCGAAACCACATCGTGCACCGAGCCGCTCAGCTCATCGGGCACGTCCTGATCCAGCAGTGCAATTCGAATCTTTTTCTGGCGACTGACATCCCCCGAGTCGGGTACGACATTGCCACTGATCACTTTCATCAACGTGGACTTTCCCGCCCCATTTCTCCCGAGTAAACAGAGTCGCTCGTCTGCGTTTATTTGAAGATTCAACTCTTCAAACAAAGGTGGGTCGCCGAAACTCAATGAGAGATTGTTAAGGGAGATCAGTGCCATGGGTATCCGGAATTCTGAAAGTGTCTTGTTTTCACCGCAGAAAGTACGCTCTACCACCCGAAATGGCAATGAGATTCACACCTTAATTCGAGCTTTTGAGCACCGGGACGATCGGATATTTCGTCCGCTTATGGGCGCTTTCAATGCCGCCGGAAGTAAACTCGGGCGTTCTGGATGGACAGAGGACTCCGAATAACCTGAAAGATATATATCTCCTCATTTGAAATTCTATTAGAATGATAGCAGGAAGCGCGTTATCATGGAGCATATGTGAAACAGTACGGTGGTACTAAGACCTTTGTCTACAGTTCGACCAATCGGTCATCGATCACTATTCCCTGTTTAAAGATGATACAGAATCTGACAGGAAAGGCGATGCATCGGCGACCATTGCACTTAACCGTCGCTTCAGCCGGCGCTTCCCACTGTATGTCCCGTAGAGAATCGTGAAGTGTACGGTTTATTTCAATTGGGAAATAATAGCCACTGTTGGCTGAGTATGATGGAAGGAGAAGACTAATTTGAACGCCATAGAGTCTCCAATCTGTTTATCGAACGAAGGTTCAGACAGGGCCACGGCTTATAACATCAGTAGTAAACTAATCCGCAAGGATCAGTATCTATTTGCTGGGTGGCTGGATGCGCCTAGCGAGACCGATGGACCCGTCAGGATCCAATTCGGAGTGTGCGACGCCGATTCCGGTGAGGTATTGAGGACGTTTGTCCTGGGAGAAGGCACTGACAATCATTGTGGTCCGGCCCTCGTGCTTGATGCCGACCAGCGACTACACGCTATGATTGGAGCCCATCACGGTCATTTTCTCTACCGTTGGTCCGACACACCTGAGATCCCTGAATCCTGGTCATTACCGGAACCTATGGGGCCGGCACACAGTTACCCGGCCCTCGCAATAGATTCCGCCGGCACGCTACACGTGGCGTATCGCGAGAAGGCGGACCGGTGGAAACTTCAGTACACCCGAAGACGAAAAGCGGAACCTTGGGAACCACCCACTGATATAGCCATCAGCCCCACAGCAGGCTATAATCATTTTATGCATGGACTTACAGTTGGTCCGACGGGCAACCTGCATCTCACATTTCAATTGCATTACTCAGACACGGGAAAAGCGTTGGACGGCAAGGGCAGGGCCGCAGGATACGTACATTCCACGGACGGAGGAGATTCCTGGCTGCACGAAGATGTGGCAACGGAACTTCCGCTGACGACAGACACTTTGCGCCCATTTGTCGCCTGTCCGGCGGGATCACCTGATGCTTCCATCAGAATCTCACCTCATACGATTGACAGTCAGGATAGACCGTGGCTTTACTGCGCTACCGAAGATCGTGGGTTACTGTGGCTCAGAAACGCTTCCGGTTGGACATCCACGGACCTGAGTGTGGCCGCACCCAATTTGGATCTTTCGATCGCGAAATCGAGTGCCATGTCCTGTGACGCAGAGGATAACATACACCTGATAATCGCTACTGATCCAGCAGCTAAGCTTCCCGGATGGTATGATCCGTCACTTGAGTTATTCCACCTGGTATTTGACACAGACGGTGCACTCAAGGCACAACGGCAAGTAACAGAAACGGTACTCGATAGAGCCCGTTGGTTGCCAGCAATTGAGCACTGCGACTGGCTAAGGCCAGGTACGGTTGGGGCTGGCGGCTTTTGGGCAATGTATACCTGCGGACACAACGCCGGTTTGATGAATCAGAGCGATTACAATGATGCATTGAAGAATCGAGTATTCCTTCAAAAGCTCCAACATTAGAGGCAGATCTTGAAATCGGGTAGACAGGAATCAAGGTAGACCATGACAGAGAAAGTCAGCATACGCAATCTGGGTATATTGGCTCACGTGGATGCCGGTAAAACCACATTGACCGAACATATCCTATTTCTGAGTGGCGCTACCCGGGCCGTTGGGAGGGTGGATAAGGGCACAAGTCTCTCCGATGGACTTGACGTCGAAAGGCGTAGAGGCATCTCGGTTCGCGCATCCACGCTATCCATCGAATGGTCAGATGTCCGGATCAACCTGATCGACACGCCGGGACACATGGACTTCGCGGCCGAGGTTGAACGCTCCTTGCGCGTTCTGGACAGTGCGGTGCTGGTTCTGTCGGCCGTGGAGGGTATCCAATCTCATACCGAAATCATTTGGGAAGCTCTCGCCCAACTCGATGTGCCCGTCATCTTGTATGTAAACAAAATAGATCGAGTTGGATCGGACACGGACGCCGTCATTGCGAACATATGCAGGGCATTCTCTCCGAATCTCGTACAGCTTAATCGGCCGGTTCGAGAAGGCAGAGACGATGCTGGCATCGAGGATCTCTTCCGCGAAGACAATCAGGACCTGGTTGAGTCTATCGTAGGAAGTGACGATGCCGCTCTCGAAGACTACCTTGATGGCCACACGCCTGATATCTTGACCCTTTCGAAGGCATTGAAAGATGGTGTGGGCGACCGCAGACTTTTTCCAGTCATGTACGGAAGTGCGAAGAACCATATAGGCACACAGAAGCTTTTGGACGCGGTGAGAGATCTCTGTCCAGAGGCTCCATCACGAACGGACCTGCCTGTTTCCGGTGTGATTTACAAGGTTGAATCTGATCCAAAGTTAGGCAGAATTGCGGGTGTCCGCTTGTATGCTGGTAGCCTCAAAAATAGGGATAGTGTTTTCAATAAATCCAGCGGTCGCGAAGAGAAAATCACGCAGATCAAAAAACCAATCCTTAATCAATATGTCGACACACCAGTACTTAACGCCGGTGACATTGGATTCCTCTGCGGCCTGCCCGAGGCGCAGATCGGGGATATTCTCGGGGATGCAGGTCCCGTTCCCGGAGCCTACTCCTTATCGGAACCTGTTCTGTCGGCGCAGGTCACAGCGCAAGATCCGGATCAATATGCCGCGTTGGCCGAGGCATTGGCGGTGCTTTCCACCGAAGACCCGCACCTCAATTTCAGTTGGTTGAACGAAGAACGCGAAATGCATGTGAAAATCATGGGAAAGATTCAGATGGAAATCCTCACCGAAATTCTCGATACTCGTTTCGGATTACAGGCACGATTCGGTGAACCGACCGTAATCTACAAGGAAACTCTCATGAATGCGGTACATGGTGAGGAGAGCTACACCATGCCGAAGCCGTGCTGGGCCATTGTAAAATTTGAATTACGGACTGCCCCGAGGGGATGTGGCGTAACCTTTAAATCCAGCCTGAGCGTGGATCGGGTAAAACAGAAGTATCAAAACGAGATCGCAACGAATGTACGGGAAT
>JABIQT010000216.1 GCA_018667995.1 Candidatus Latescibacterota bacterium | reverse complement strand
CCAGAAGATGAAGCACCCTATTGCGCCTGATTTGACGATTACATCAAGCATCATGTTGTGTGGCACGTAGCCATCCAATGACCACAGATCCTCTAGGGGCTTAATGGGCTGGTCATACTTATTTCCGTAACCCACACCAATGATCGGTGCTCGCCGCACGGTCACGGCTAGGTTGTATTTCTCGATATCCCGCCAGAGATTGGACAGATAGTCCTCCTCTGATAGACTTGACTTATCGGTTACGAATCCTGATTTGATTGTCTTGGCAAAGGACCCTATTGCGCTGTTGCTGTTCCAGAAGGCCCCCAGATACAGGGCGAAACAGACGAGAAAGGGTATCAGAAACATTGTAATTTTGCGGCGATGTTGCTTGTCCAGTACCACCAGGAATACGCAGAGGGTTGTCCCACAGGCTGCGAACGCCGCTCGGCGCTGGCCCACATGGAAACCTGCCAGGAGCGGTAGAAGACAGAGCAACAATACGGCGAGTTGCGCCCGATACGCTTTCAACAGGAAAAGGCCCAAACCCAGGGCGAATAGAGCCACGATGAAAATGGGATCCTCATGGCTGGTGAATGCGGGAATCTGCTCGAATGAGGAACCGCCGACAGTCACAAAGAAATAGGTGGCCTGAATTGATTTGTATGTGAGGGCTAATATCATAATCCATATAAGCGCCTTTACATGAGTCTTGGTCTGGATAATCTGGGGTGCGAAAAACATGAATATGACCATGTAGAACATGGCGCGGATTTCCCAGAGTGCGTTGATGAATACGCCACCGTTTGAGATACCGAAGGCCAACCATCCGATCAGCGAAAAGAGAAAGAGAAGCCCTAGGCCCCAGGCACCTATGCGATTTAGCCCCAGATTCTGCTTCGCCAGTCCGATCAACAGCCACACGGAAAAGAGCAGGAACAGGTGCAGCTCCATGGGCGTCATCACTCCAGCTGAAATCGACGGCAGATATTTGAGTGTCTTGACATTGTCCAGATATTGCACCTTGTAGGTGATAAGTTGGTTGGCAAACTCTACGGGTGGAAACTGGTCAACCAACATCACTATGGCGAAGAAGAAGTAGAATCCCCAATCGAGCCTATAGAATGTCGTAACCAGGAGGACGATCATACCGAGAAAGGCCATGGGTGCCATGGCGTCGCCGTCGGTTCTGATGATCACGGCCGATAGAATGAGAGATCCCATAATGAGGTATAGTACCTCACGACTCAGTATGCCGCCGAATCTCGAAAATAGACTGTCGAGAGACAGGTCGGTCTTGATGATATCGCCATTTATGGGAGTGCTGAAGATGTTCTTCATTGATTAGACTTTTCGTTAGAATTCCGGTGCTTCTACGGTGAACATGTATATGAGAATCACGGCGACTTGAAGGACCGCAAGGACGGCTGTCAATGTATAGGTTCCGAACGTGACTCTTTGCATGCGTTTGCCGAACCACATTGACATGATCAATAATCCAAGAACAGCTGCCAGTGCAGACATGTATCAATACTCTCTATATTCCCAGGTCTCAGGCCTGGTTCATGACAAATCCCATCAACTGTTCTTCGTTGACGTGGGTCATCATCTGTTCAATATCCCTATGTTTGGTTTTTGTAGTGTCTACCACCGCAAGGAACTTATCCAACCGGGTCGACAGGAGAGCGGGAAATTCGCCTCTGTTCGCCGAGGGCATGTCAATTACAATGCAATCGAATTCGCGTTCAAGCGCGTCTATCACTTCGAAAAAGGCGGAGGACTGCTCGAGCGTGATGACTGGTTGTCCGTCCTCTTCATCGGTTACGTAGTCTGAACGCTCACTATCGATCTGGGCTCGCTCCGATGACCCCTTCTCAACGCCTCCGGCCGTCAAAACGAAGAGTCCCTTGATAGGCGTCGACGATACATGGATTCGCTTACCCAGCGATTCATCCACGGCCTCTACCAGGCCGGGGCTCAACGCCACATCAAAGATATGATGGAGTGCGGGTTGTCTGACGTTGAAATCCATCAGGATGGTCTTCTTCTGGTATCCCAGCGCGAGAGAGACAGCCAGGTTGGAGGCCACGAGTGTCTTACCCTCTTTGGGATTGGGACTGATTACTCCGACAGTCAGTCCATTCTCGCGTTGTTCTTCAGACAGAAGCGAATGAAATTTATCAAAGAACTGAGGCGCCACGACGTTCTGATCCACGTACATTCCCCGACGAGGATTCAGAAGAATGGGTGCCGCACCCATCGATTGTACGAGTGCGTTTCGAGGTGCGGCGGGTCCGCCGAGTAGATGGCTGCCGGCAAAACCAGATGTGCCTTGGAACCCACGGTCCTTCTCACGGTCATCACGATTCCAGGGGGCATCCTCCTCGCTCATCACATCTTGGGAGCGTTCCCTCTGCATATCAAAGAGTTCAATTTGCTTTTCCTGATAGGCGTTATAGGCGGTGATGATGACCACGATAATGGCAAAAACCAGAATACTCTCGATCAAGCCGGTTCCGAAGAGCTGGAGCGCCTGGTCGAAATAGGCCTCATATACATAGGCATCAGTGAAAAAATACAGCGACAGCCAGAAGAAGATCATAGACAGCAACCGGTGAACACCGGCGACAAGGATGCCGTTCTGAAGGGCACGCAGCTTGCCCGCAGTCGATTCCTGTGCGGGCGGATAGAAGTGTACGAAATACCGGTACAAGACCGGAGACAGGACCGCCCAGAGACCGAATGAGATCAGCGGTTGCAGTCCTTCGAAGAACCAGTCGAAGGAGTCCAGATTGTCGCTATAGACGTGCAATATCATAGACTGCAGGATGTACACTACGATCAGCAGTGTAGCCACTACTACGATATGCTTTGTGGGAATGCGCATCGTCAGTTGGTTGTTCTGTTGCGTTGCCATAAATCAGTCTTTCCCATCGGCCGGATCTAGACGGCTCATGTGTTTGATGCGGTCGTCCTGCAGTTAATTGCTGCGATTTTCAGATGTACGCGCAGGGATAAGGGCCACGACCGGCGCTTTGTATATCTTCAGATCATCGGGTGAGTTTATTGTAGTGTCGAATAGTTCTGACAGCACTACGGCAACGCCTCCAAGGACCATGCCGAAAATCATGCCAGCCATGATTACCATGGCTCGGTTGGGTTTGGTCGGTCTGGTGGGCACGACAGGGGGATCGATTACCACGAACTGTTCCTCACCCATCTTGCGTAATTCGCGGTTGGTTCTCGCCTGCTCAAGTTTCACCTTCATATCGTCATACAGACGCCGGTAAATATCGTATGAGGATTCCTTCTCGTGGTCCATTCGCTTCACGACCGATGATTGTTGCAGCGAGGCAACAAGCCGACCATGCTCCCTGTTAAGATCCGTGAGCAGGCTCGTCTGTTCCGGTATCTCGTAGGACAGAACATCCTTCATATTATTGAGCATCTCCAGGATCTGCGATTCGAGATCGACCATGCCAGGGTAGTTGTTGGTGTAGCGGCGTGACATGTCTGCGTAGCGAGTGATCAGAGGCTTGAGATCGCTGGAAAATGGAAGGTCGTATCTCTGTAACGATGAGAGGGACCGCTGTCCACTTTCCGTTCGAAGTGCTTCCGGAAACTGTCCCAGCATCGTGAGGGCCTGTCGGTAATCTTCTACCTTAGCCTCTATCTCCTGGCGTTGATTTGAGATTTGATTGATTTCAGCTACGAGCGAACCTTGACCTGCCGGCATCTCCGCAATGCGTTCCTGGAGCACAGGCAGGATAGCCTGTCGGCTAATCTCGAACTTCTCCTGGTACTCCTGAAGTTTCTCCTGAAAGAAGCGCACCGTCATCTCGTTCTTCTGGTTCTCCACCTGTATCATAGTTCTAATGGCCTTGCGGGATATGATACCCGTGGCCTGCTGCACGAAAACGGGATCGTCACCTTCAACAATAATCCTGACAGTGGATTCGTTGAGGTTAGCGTAACCGATCCGTCCTTTCAAGGTATTCAGCTGATATTGCCTCTCTGACTCCGTGGTCATTCCTGCGTCCAGTCTGAGGCTGTCCACTACCGCCTGAACCGTACTGGTACTATAGACGATATCGCCAAAAGACCGGATCCTGTCATCGCTAACCATAGACACGGCCATGTCAATCTTAACCAATGGATTCAACACGTCATCCTTCCGGATGAGTATAGTGGTCCAGGCCTCATACTTACGAGGAAGCGCGAATGCAGCTATAGAGCAGATGATCGTCACGAGAATCGGTGGAATGATCAACAGGCGCTTCCTACGTTTTATAATACTGATTATCTCGGTCAGTTTTACATGGGCAGCATACATAAGCATTTATCTCCGAAAACGATGTCTTGTGTGGTGACGATTGGACAGTAGTGCAATTCACATGCCAGAAATGCTTTGATTGCGCCTTCGTGCCGTCTCAACACCGCGTTTGATCCTGTATGGGGCCGTATCCAGGAAGGAAACACAGTGCTGAATTGGATGGCAGACTGCTAATCGGAGGCAAAACTGTATAAAAACGACCCTATTGGGGCAAAAGTGTATAGAAAGTGATCAACATGGTTACAATTTGCGAGTCTGCAAGTATTTCGCCACCTTTTTCCGGATGCCGCACTTGACGATGGGCAACCTTCAGACACTCGCAGAAAAAAGATGTGTCATTGGCTTAACTCCTATCCTTCGGGCCAGTTCGCGCTATTCCAAGTTCATCTCCCCATAGGTCGAAATCTGTTATGGCACACCTTTTGTGTAGGGACTGGGCACAAGCAAGTCCGACTTATGTGACCAAGAAGCAGTCCCAGGTGAACGATTAAACGTAAAGGGTGGCAACGATGATGAGCGTAAGACACTTCGCCTGTATAGTGATGCTGTTAGTGGGTATCCCAGGGACCGCCGGTCTATCGGCCGCCGCCACGGGACGACTCCAGAGCATCGCCATCAGTCCTGGCGATGCCGTGCAGATTGAAGTGGTCGGTTACTCTGAATTCAATACCGATGGAATCGTATCACCGGACGGTACCATACTTGTCCCGCTCGTAGGCGATCTTCAGATAGCGGGCTTGACCGAGATGCAGCTCCAGAGTCAGCTAAAGGATAAGCTTTCGGATTACATTAAGGGAAACATACAGCTCATTACCACCGTCACGCCGTCAACCGTCAAGCGCGCTGCGAGGCTGCCGGAACGGGAGGTGCCGGAACGTGTGGTCCAGCCTGTGACGACTAAAGCACCAATCCCTGCCAACCCGACATATACGCCTCCACAGGTACCTGCTAACGCCTATGTCATACAGACCAATGATAAGATCAACATCAAGGTCTGGGGATACGACGAGTTCAATACGGATTCGATTGTATCGCTTGGAGGAACAATTGATGTGCCGCTCATCGGAGAGGTTCGGGCTCGAGGGCTTGCCGAGGCTCAGTTGGAGGCTGCAGTCAAGCAACGTCTATCTGAGTACGTGAAGGGCGACATTCGACTGACGACGGTGGTCACGCCCGGCAAGCCAGACCCGAGTACCTTAACCGGCATCGGGCGCCGGCAGGCGCAGGGCGCGGCAAATCAAGGTGCGGGTTCCACTGTCCTTACGGCGGGAGCCAGTCAGACCACTATAACGGTGCTGGGTGAAATAGCGCGACAGGATAATTACCAGGTCGGCTCGGAGCTGCCATTGTTTGAACTGCTGTCCCTGGCGGGGGGAACGACCCCAGAATCTGACCTTCAGAGGATCACCATCATGAGCCCCACCCGTGGATCTATCGAAGTCAATCTCGATCAGACCATGCGCAACGGACTGGTGATGCCGATCGTCCAGCCTGGTGAAACCGTGTTCATTCCACGCAAGAAACATACAGTTCGGAACTTTCTGACTATTTTTTCCGCCGCCATAACCTCCGCAACCGGACTCTTCTTGATATTCAGTTTCCGCTAAAGGAACCGACAGCCGATGGTTTATCAATTTGCACTCAGCTTCTTTCTCCCTCTTGTGTTGTCCCTACTGGTCACGCCGTTTGTGATCTGGTTGGCACCTCACATAGGTGCGGTGGATCTCCCGGATCCTAGAAAGGTCCACAGCCGCCCCATGCCCCGACTCGGGGGAATGGCAATTTTTGTGAGTGTGATTTTTTCGTTCATGATTTTCTTCCTCCTGGGTCCGGAAATGCCGTACTTCGCGGCAGGTTCTGTTTCCAAGATTTCTGTCTTTATAGGAGCCCTGTGCCTGGTCTTCTTGCTGGGTATCTGGGACGACATTAAGACACTGAATCCAGGACAGAAATTCCTCGTTCAGTTTGTAATAGCCAGTTTGATTTACCTCGCCGGTTTCCGGATTTCCTCGGTTACTAACCTCTTGGGCGACGGAACTTTTGACATCGGATGGCTCGATTATCCGGTGACCATATTTTGGATTGTTGGTGTTACGAACGCCGTGAATCTCATCGATGGGCTGGATGGATTGGCCTCTGGCGTGTCTCTAATTGCCGTAGCTACCATCGGCGCCATCTCATTCATTCGTGAGGATTTCGTGACGGCGACCATGGTTCTGGTATTTGCAGGCGCCATTACAGGATT
>JABIQT010000217.1 GCA_018667995.1 Candidatus Latescibacterota bacterium | reverse complement strand
TTCATCTTGATGAAATCCTGCAGGACAGTCCTCACATTTCGAGGATGATACATCTTCATAAAAACCTTTTGGACAGGCTTTACATGTGTTGCACGCCGCTTGTACATTCACGTAATGCTGAAAATTTAAACTTACAAACAGTAAAAAAAGCCTAACTGAATACCAAGTGAAATTTTGTTTATTTTTTGTTTTTTTCAGAAGCATTCGCAAATCAAAATTACGCATCAACTTCATGATTCAGTGGAAATATGTTTCTTTCACAAATGAAGGATTTGCACAATTACCTCCTTCTAAAGTTTGTTGCATCAAATTATATCAATGTAGCATCGTTTACATGTAGGAAAACTTGTTTTATGGTGTATGGTTTGATAAAAAAAACTATTGTAATCATGTTCATGTCCGCTAGTCCGCAGTCCGCAGCAGAAGCAACGCAGGCAGCAGGAGCATCGAGCAGCTCTTCGAGGAACTGCTGAAACTCTCCAACAACCTCGACAAGGAGCAGGAGCGCCACGTGCGCGAGAACCTCACTGAGGAGGAGCTGGTCGTTTTCGACATCCTGACACGGCCAGCGCCTGAGTTGGCCGAAGAAGAGCGTGACGAGGTGAAGAAGGTGGCGCGGGATCTCTTAACACGACTTAAGGAGTTGTTGGTCCTCAACTGGCGTTTGAAGTCGGCCGCTCGTTCTGCACTGAGACTGACTATCGAAGACACGCTCGATGCGGGCCTACCTCGGGTCTACTCACCGGACGTCTATCGGGAGAAGTGCTCGGCGATCTTCGAGCATGTCTACGAGAAGTACCCGGAGCGAGACACTGGGATCTACACGGAGGTGGCGTAGGCATCCGGGGGCGACCGGGTGAGCGGATCATGACAGAGAAAGAACCGAGGCTTCACGAGAAAATAATCCGCCTCATGTCCACATGCGACCGGCCGCTGTCAGCCTCGGAGATCGCCGAGAGACTTGGGTGGCCTGGTGGTCCAGCGGCCGCCGGGCAAGCCGTGGAATCGGCCCTTTTGGGTGAACTCGGAGACGTGGCGAAGAATAGCGGCGACTTCCTTCTATTGGGCGACGACGAATAGCTGGAGGCGATCTGGCAGGTCAATGGACATAGTGCCCGCTGACGCTGCGCACTGGGCATCCCTGCATCGAGAGCCTGTCTGGCAGGGCCGCCGCGTCGGCGCAACGACTTGACGGTACAGACGAAAACTGACCTGCGACGCGGAACAGCAATGCAGGTCCAGAGCACCTTGGGAAGCTGGACAGAAAGGAAGCCTCAGATGGCAAAGTGGTCTTACATCCATAGGAGTTCTTCAGATCTTCAAGCCGCGTCGGAAACCGTCCTCTACGAGTTCAGGATGGTGGAATACATCGCGAATGCGAAACCGCCTAACGTCGATTGGCAGGCCAACGTCAGGTTGGAATCGTTCCTCATTCATACTCGGAATCTCTTCCACTTCCTGTACGGCGCAGGGGCAGCAAGGCGCGGCGACATCGTCGCTGAAGACTTCACCGGAAACAAGAGATTGAAGAGAACGGTTCCGACAGATGTTTCTGCAGAACTAGATCGTATCTCCAAGCACCTTGCACATGTCACGCACGCACGCCAGACCAAACAATCATGGGACCTGCGAGTCTACTCCCAGCAGATTGAGCGTGGGCTCGATGAGTTCGTCGCTTTGGCCGCACCCGGGTCTCTTCACAACGACTGGGTAGGCGTACCGAGCCCTGCTGGCGTGCTTGATCAGGGGTTAACCGTGCAGACACTGGGTGTTACGAACAGCATCGGATTCTGAGCCACTATCTGGATCTCACCATATCCTCAATTGTTCACCTTGCGGGCATTGGTGTGAGGCGAGAGTGCAAATGGCTATCCCGGAATATCACAACTTCCGGTTACTGTAATGCTAGATCAACCAAAGGATGCCGGGTCAGATGCCCAGCAACTGTGGAGGAGAAGAGATGGGGAAGTTCAGATGGGTTTCACTCCTTGGCGAACACAATTTGGATGGCGAGGAAATAGTAATTCGGGGAGGCACAACCAATACGGACAGAGGCGAGAACTACAACGTCGGCCAGATCGTGTCCGATCAGTATTTCGGTGGTGGCAACATGAGCGCCAAGATACGATTCGAGCAGTCTTGTGAGCACTCATCGGCAGGCTTCATCCTGTACTACCATGCCAGCACTGGTGGTTTCGTCGCTGCAACCTTGGGTGCCGGAGGCTCGCTCTGCACGATTGCGACATGGGGTGGTCAGCAATGGACAACGCACGCGGCCCGTGGACCAGCCACCCACCTTCAGCCCGACACAGAATACCAGTTTGATGTCACCGTCAGGGGGTCGAAAGTGATTGCCAGCCTGGACGGCGTCAGCATTCTGACAACAGATCTGTCATTCGTCATCCCAAAGGGACAGGCCGGCGTCTGGGCGCTTGGCCCTGATGACGTCCGATTCATGGATCTCGCAATTGAGGTCGAGGCACCAAAGATCTTCGTAGTGATGCAGTTTACCGCACCGTACAACGAACTCTACAACGATGTAATAACGCCCGTATGTAACGGTTTGGGATTTGACGTGGTCCGGGCAGATGACGTGACCGGTCCAGGGCTGATTATCGCAGATATCACCCGTCAGATAAGCGAGTCAGCCGCAGTGATCGCTGACATAACACCTGACAATCCGAATGTCTTCTGGGAGGTTGGCTACGCGCACGCACTACAGAAGCCAACTGTACTTGTCGCCGAGCGCGAGCGGAATCTTCCCTTCGATGTCTCGCCGTTTCGGACGTTGTTTTACGAGAACACGATTGCCGGCAAGGCACGGATCGAGGATGGACTAAGACAACACATCGAGGCGATCCAACAGCAGTGGCAAGCGGTGTGACGATGAGTCCTGGGGGAATCGCCGACTCTGTCGTCAATGCACAGAAAGCCGAGCCGGATGGTAGGGCCTCAGATCACTCCTGACTGATCATACTTGCAGGATCTCGTGAACTGACGGTGTAGATCTCTGACCACCACATAGACGGATCGAGCCCCGAACAGTATCTCGAACCGGACGCCTTCAGCCAACTGCGAGTGGTAATCACCTTTTGCCGGCGTGACGCCCAGACGACGGCACGATGTCATTCCTCGGTGAATTTTCCCGAAGGCTCCGGGGATCACGATTCCTTGCAGGCGTTGAATGCGCTGCCCTTGCTGATCTTCAGCGCCTGCCCGATTGCGGCGTAGCTCAGACCGTCCGTCCGTAATCGTCGTGCATGGTTCCGGGTCGCCATTGGCAACGGCATCCGCCCCAACCGCTTCCCCTTCGCTTTCCGGGTCGCCAATCCAGCTTTGATGCGTCGCTGGATCATCTTGCGCTCTTGCTCTGCCATCCATGCCAGCATGGCCGCCATCACCTTCCCGATGCCAGCGTCGTCCGTGAAATCGAGCATGGGGTAGGCATAGCAGATCGGCTTCACCTCGGCCCGCTGCCATTCGTCGAGCAGTCCAATGGCATGAGACAACCCTTTGCGGGTCAGCCGTGAACGAATAAGGCGTATAAGGGGCATAATGGTGAGTCTGGTGGTCCCTGTGCAAGCGGTTTTTCGTTGCCGGGACTTCCATCCTGTCGTGCCCAGCCTTTTTCTGGTGGGTCTGAGGGTACCAGCCCTCGCTATCGGTGCGCGGTGCTGCGCTTCG
>JABIQT010000218.1 GCA_018667995.1 Candidatus Latescibacterota bacterium | reverse complement strand
GTGTTGGTCGGCTCTGGTTGAAATACAGGATTTTGCGGATTCTTAGTCCAGGTGATTCCGTCCGCACTGACGGCGAAACCCAATGCTGTTTTTTGCCTATCCTGCCCAAAATAGCTTCCGTACCACATGAGGTAATGTTCCTGGTACTTCAGGACGGTGGGATAGAACAGACGGCCCGCTTCCCAGGATTGATCAAGTTGAAGTACAGGTTTGCTGGATCGATCCCAAGCGAAGCCATCGCCGCTTTCAGCGTACCTGACATACCACGGATCCTCCGCCACATCGATATACCACATCTTATAGCGTCCGTCTTCGCGAATGATCGTTGGCGCATATATATCTTCAAGCAGCGGCTGCGACGGTGGGGACCAGGAGTTACCATCGCTACTCGATGTGGCGTGAAGCGTATGGAGGCCGTTGCCCGTAGGAAAATCCGTCGAGGCAAACCACATACGTAGCTGTCCGTCCTCCCGGAGGACACCACCGTCCGGTGACCTGAGAACAGTCGGCGTGAGTATGGAATGTCGCCCGTCACCAAAAGTGTAGACGGGATTGTGATCGCACTTATGAAAGTTCACACCGTCCGTGCTCGTCGCCATTCCCAGGTTAAAGACGCGATCGCCCACCTCGCCGCGCGATCCGGAATACCACATTGAGTGTACCCCATTCTGATAGATCACGCAGGGGGCAAAAAGATGCATATCATCGAAGGAGCCAGTTTGACCAAGGGATATCACAGGTGAGTTGGAGTCTCGCTGCCACTGCTGTATCGCGAAGTCGCCATCATCGGTATTTATCATGGGCCATAATCTCTCAAATCAGGTGTTTGCTAGAGCATGTTATGCTATTTGGTAAAGTCTCATTGATAGGGTACAGAGTCTGCTCCCACGCGGGGACCTTACCATTTCAGGACGACAGCGTCAACCCTTTTGCATGTCGGGGTACTCGAGCAATTTTATGGAACAGTTTGGGATCAAATACGGAGATTCCGCGAATCGACATGAGAGAGGAGAGATGAGCGCTTAGTGGGAAACCGTATCAATATTAATATGCTGGAGTCGGAACGGTTTTGCAGCTTGCGTCGAATTCTTCCTTTGATTCTGTTTCCGAGTGCCTAGAAAAAGCCGGGTGTCTCATATGAGACACCCGGCGCCGCAATACAGAAGATGATCGTCTGACAAAGTCAGACGATACACCTCCAATTGGTGGTTTTCATGATAAGACACCCTCCTTTCATATTGAGACAACCACATGCGCATGCAGTTGTTCGGTTAAGCTGATTCATCAGCAAGCCGGATTGAAATCCGGCACTTTAACAACCGGACGGATTAAAAACTCCATCCGATTGAACTACACTTCAACATTTCCTGTACTCGGAATTGAAGAAAGACCTACCGATAAGATATATGGAGTCCAGTCGCCTCCCACCTTGCCACTGCATAGAGCAGGATCAAGCGGTATCCGAGCTCTTCTCCCACTGATATTCGCGGATTCCGACATCCCTAATTTCAAACCCCAGATTCTGATATACGCTTCGGCCCAAGGGTGACGACCACACGTATGCGTCCTCAAATCCATACCCGATGGCCGCCTGAAGCGCCGCAAGAGTGACGGCACCGCCATACCCCTGACGCCGAAGCCGCTCTGGTGTGGAAACATTGAAAACGCTGGCTATTCCGCCAGCCAGAATGAGCGTGGCTGATGTAACAGGGGTATCGTCGAGATAGCCAACAAAGTGATGAGCGATGGCATCTGGGCCGAACCCATGGCGCGCAAAGGCATCGTAAAAGATCTGATAGTCGCCCCCTCCGAACCCTTCCGCATTGATCTGTTTCCAAGTCTCCAGATGTTCGAGGTCCGTAACGTTTTCTACGTGAAAGGCGCTAGATACCTGCCTGCTCTGCGGGGCGAGCGCATTCAACGCGGCGAGCATCCAGGTTCCGCCAGGTCCACCAATCTTGCCGACCAGACTCCAATGGTCACTCTGTTCCTTGTTTTCTGACAGCGTCACAAGTCGGTCCCCAAGGTCCGAAGGCTCGCATTCCGGAAAGACAAACCAGTCTATTGCACTGCAACGCTGCTCGATGGACTGAAGGGTCCGATGGACCGTTTCGTTAGTTGCGTTCGCCTGAATACTGGATCCAAGCACCAGACTGCCCGGGTAGCCTGTGCTTGCGACCAGAGTTACCTCGCCTTTCGCGAATGTAACACCGGGCAGACCTTCAAATAGGCCGAAATAGCCGATCAGGTTCTGCTGAATACGGCGAATGGTCTCGGGTTCCGCCCGTGCCAATGACTCAGATGTCATTACCTCTCACTTCCTTTCTCATGATTTATCTATCTCACCGTGGACTTTGTGGTCGCCGATGAGTCGATGCTTGGTGGGTCAGTTGTTCCTAAATTCTGATATCCAGATCGGCCAATCTCCTCACGGGTGCCTCGCCAGCTGTCCAGACCGTTGTACCATTGGCCGCCTCCGAATCGGTCCGCAACCAGTCTTCTCGACTTATGCCCATAATACAGGTCTTAGTGTGGTCGTCTTGTCCAGTCATCTGGCTCTCATCCCAGATCATTGTACGTAGGCCCGCCTTTTCAAGACATCGCACAGGAACGGTCCTATCTATATCAATCTGAACAACAAAGAGAGATGAAGGTCCGGTGCCCGATGTACTCCTCTCGAATGCCACATCTAGTGCCGCCCGGACAGCATCCGCGCCATAGCCCCGATACCTGTAGTCCGGGCTCAGCATCAGCATGTCTAGACCAGTGGTCTGCTTTCGATCAGCCATAAGGAGAAATCCTATGAGATCGTCGGTGGCCAATCGAATAGCGAGAGGATGAACCGTCTCGTCTGCTATCCATGAGCACCACTGATCCCTGAATCCAGCAAAGGTCGGAAACTCCAACCCCAATTCAGTTCGAACCAGTGGTTCGTTGAGCCACCACCAGATCCAGCGCAAATCGTCCTCCTCGAGTAAGTCAAGGACTAGGCCCCCGCCTTCAAGACGCTGGAGCTCTATCAGTTCTAGCTCCATTGCCGTTATTTGATCGTTCAGGGACACCACATGTCCCGATGCGGCACCCACGAGTCTCATGTTCGGGCGATCGAGAAATTCGGCCTGCTTCAAGCGGTTCTGGAAAAATGCCAGTTGATGCCTGTTCTTCTCTATGATTTTCATGAGACCGCCGATAGTGCTGCCCCATACCGCATTTTCAGATTGGTGATTCTCCTGAGTCGGAACGTCCACGTCATCGGGCATATCCACGCCGCCTTTCTCTGTTCTTGGTCTTACTGGACTTCTTGTCGATGTTTCGTTCAAATCTGCCTTCCTTAAGGCCAGATAAACGGAGATAGCTATCGTATCTTCCACTATCTATTTGGCCCGATTTGACCGCCGCTTGTACCGCGCATCCTGGCTCCTGGCTGTGGCGGCAGCTGCGATACTGACAGCTTGGGAGATAGGGTCGCAGATCCGGAAAGAAGACGTCTATAGCCTGTTCCTCGTCAATGTCCAGCAGACCCAAAGTCCGTACACCGGGTGTATCGGCGACATATCCTCCGAATGCCAGGGGCAGAAGCGTGACCGTTGTTGTCGTGTGTTGGCCTTTGTGCCGCCGCTCGTCGACTTCACCCACTCGCAGACTCAATCCTGGCTGGATCGCGTTGAGCAACGACGATTTACCTACGCCCGATGACCCTACAAACGCCGATATCTGGTCTCCCATAATCTGTCGGACGTCATCAATTCCGGTATCTGCAAGCGTGCTCGTGTAAATCACCTTGTACCCTAGGTCCTCATAGAGCGCCATCTGAGATTTCAGGTCATCGAAGGCCACAAGGTCCATTTTGTTGATGATTATCACAGGGATCAGGCCTGATGCCTCTGCTGTTACCAGGAATCTGTCGATCATACGCAATTTCAACTGTGGCTGACGAGCAGCGAATACGATTAGTAAAAGGTCCAGATTCCCGACGATGACCTGTCGCCAACCGTCCATGCGTGTGCGTCCGAACCGCGTTTTTCGTTCCAGGATCTCTTCGATATATCCTCGGCCCTGATCGGAATCCGAGGGCTCCATCTGCACCCGGTCTCCGGCCGCTACAAGATCTACGTAGGGCATATCATTTGTTTCTGAACGTCGCCGTTCCTCAGCTTCCACAACGTGATGCCGAAGAGCGCATTGAAAATCACCTTGTTCAGCCTGTACCGCATATGATCCGCCCTGGGCACTGATAACTATTCCTTCCAGCATCCTATTCTCCTAGTCAATAGATCCTTGCGTCGGCGCCATACCGCCCGAACAGAAGGAGACGTAGTTCTTATATCGTGAGACTGCGATATCACCCGCCTGTAGAGCAGACAGCACGGCGCAGTTTGGCTCACCCCTGTGATAACAGGGCGACGCATCACATTGCGAGCTTAGGCGCTTCATTTCTGGGAAATACTGATGAATCATCTGTGGGAGAACGTCGAGAAAGTCCAATTCCCTGATGCCAGGTGTGTCCGCTACGAAGCCTCCACCCTCCAGAGGAAATAGCGTGACATTTGATGTCGTATGGCGACCCCCCCGACGTTCGTTCACCTGTTGTGTAGCCAATTGAAGGTCTGGGTGTAGCTCGTTCATTAAGGAGGACTTGCCGACGCCAGAAAGGCCCACCAGGCTGGAGATTTTCCCACGCATCCAGGCCTTCAGTTGCTCGATTCCCTCGCCGGAGGAAACACTGGTGACAAGGATGTTATAGCCGATTCTTTCGTAGATATCCATGATCTCATCAATGGATGCCCGGTCTTCCAGTAGATCGATCTTGTTAATGCAGACTAGGGGCTCTATTCCAGCTGATTCTGCAAGCACGAGAAATCTGTCAACCAATTCAACCCAAACGGGAGGAAATTTGACGGCCGATACAATGACCAGGGCGTCTACGTTGGCCATGCCTACGGCGTGCCTGTTGCACGTTGACTGCGACGACGTCATGCGGGCATATTCTGTTTTGCGTCCAAGAACAGCTTCTATGACTCCAGTATCTCCGGCCTCCTTGCGGAACTTGACACGATCTCCTACCATTACGGATTTGCGTTGGCCGGTTCGCAGTGCTGGGGCCAGACGCCGGCGCAAGGAGCACTGGTATTCAACATCTTCGTGCCTCACTATGAATATCTTGTGGCTGCTCTTCACCACCAGACCGACGGGAAGATCTGCGAGGTCCTTGCGATTGAAGGTGTGTCCGGTAAGCTTGTGAAGTTCCTGGTCTGATATGAGTCTGGCATTCTTTATCTTTATCTTATTGCCGGCCTTGAAGCTTCTGTCTTTGATGAGGAGCTGTACAACGGCCGGGACATCGGACTCAGAAGAGCGAGATCGTTCTGCCGCACCAATCGCTTCGAACAGGCTGAGAAACGTCTGCTGGCTCAACATACCGTCCGCGAATACCGAATAGTCTCCCCCCGTAATCCGATGTGCCATTTCTAGATTGGTGCCATAGTAGACACTCTTTGGCATGGAAAGGCCTTTCCTGTGGGCTGCCGATGGTTTCGTGAAATACGGGTAGACACTCTCAGGGGCTGCGATCCCGGAATCCAGCGTTTTGCTAACCTGCACTAAGGGCACAGATTGACACCATCAGCCGGGCACCGGAGTAGCATCTTGGGCCGCTTCACACAATATTTTGAGATGTAGTTGCCAGAGAAATGGGTACGGCACAGAGATGCTGGACGTTAGAATGGCGGAAATCATCCAGGCCATATCACGGCGTATCATTTCTTCAGTTTTTTGGCAGAGAAAGATAGGCAGGGATCGAAACCGTCTAGGAGTCGGCGCTTCGGTTCCCATGCACCCGGGGAAACGTATCCCACGGGAAGATGCGGGGATTTTCAATAATTGTACTGCTTTGAATCTGGTAGCGCCGTCCTATAACCGATCTTTCTCAATTGCCGTGACCGTTGATGTTTTCATAGGAAGTTCCTCCTTTTGCGCGGCCTTCGAACCGTCGCTGTTGATGTATAGATGAAGTACGAGCAGGTATCCATTCATTACTTTGGTTCGGATGCACTCTAAGTCAACAGAGCTATCCGATGCGCAATGAAGTCAAGAACAAAATCCCTTCCGCAATGTCCGAGGACCGGCGTTATCTATCTAACTGTGGGTTGCACTGCATATAGAATCGGGCGAAAACCTATTTGCTCTTGGGTAGCTTGTTCTGACGATGGCATTCTTCGAGCACGGCAATCTGTTTACGTACTTGAGCAGGAGTGACCAGTAGCTTGCCATTCTTTCGGATTGTGTCGTACACATTTTGATAGATCTGTGCGGGACCGTCCTGAAAGGAGGGAAGGGTGTATCCTACAGCAGTACCTCGATTCGCTTCTTCGAGCTTCCAGCTGTGCTCCTCCCAGGGCAATTCCTCACTTGGGTATTTTCGGTCAACTGACCAGTTCCACCTCTCATGATCTGGTGCCTTTGCCGGATCGAAATAGCGCCAACGAAGGTCTTTAGCGCCGCCCGCCAGTCCACCATATGTGCCGCTGACCGTATACAGATCGCCCTGCGGATATGCCAGGTAACCACTTATGATTATGTCGATCTGTGGTGCCACACGCCGTGGGTCGAATAAGGTGACTGTGCAATGAGCGTCTCCGTCGGCACCAAATGCATTATTGCAGTCCATGCGACAGAAGACCTTGGGCGTTCGATTCCATCCGTATAGGAGGAGGGCCTGGTCAATGGCGTGCGGCCCCGTGTTGAGCAGGCCACCGCCCATATTTCCCTGCCAGGTCTGCCAGTCCCATCTTCGGCTGAAAGCCCCCCAGGATGATCGGATGTATACTATCTTTCCCAATACTCCAGAGGCGATGATCTTTTGCATTTCCTCGAAAAACGGTTGATGTCTGTTGTTGTGGAAAGGCGCGAGAACGCGTTGGTTTTTCTTTGCAGCGGCCACCATCCTGTCAAAATCACGTACTTTAGGGGCCATAGGCTTTTCACAGATAACGTGTTTATCCGCATTTAGAGCCGCGATAGTTCCCGGTACATGAAGAGGACTAGGCAGGGCATTTACGAATAGGTCAAAATCGGCCTCTCTAATCATCTCTTTCCAGTCACTGAAAGTCTTGGCGCCAAATTCCTCCCGTGCATCCTTGCGTCGTTCGGCCAGCTGGTCTGCCACCGCCACGATCTTGTATTTTTCCTGATCCTGCCGCAACCAATTCGCATGAATGTTGTAACCACTACGCCCCTGACCTCCGATAGCGACACGTATGATATTCTCGGACATGAGATCCCCTTTGGTATATAACAATTTCGTATATCAGATCTATAGGTCTTGCCGTTCGCAGTTTGCCGGCCGCATGACGTATTGGACCCATGATTCCGGGGGTCGTCCAGCCGCTACTCAATAACACTGTTCAGCGAAGGCGGACACATGTTGCTGGGCGACTTCCTCACTAGACGGAATTCCCGTCACATTTAACCTGCAACGGTCGCCAGAGAAAACAGGATACAAGTGTCGATTATATATCTGGACCTGAGCACCTTGTCTAGCCTGTGGGTTTCGAAAGAGTCCTGAATAGGAGTCCGAAAACTGTGAGGCCAAGCTGGTGTTGTTTGCCAGGCGTCTCCAGAGAGATTCCGCCTCCGCCACGCGTTCCAGGGCCAGACGATGTTCCGCCTCTAGCAGGGGGCGGTCGTTGACCAGAGCGTTGACAAATGCCCGCGTAGTTGGATGCTCGAATCCGGATCCCCGCGCTCTGAGGATCTGGGTCACCGTTTTGTTCAACTCCTGCATTTTAGAAATCTCAGGGCAAAACAGAAGCAGCAATCCAGCCGGACGAAGCGAGAAGGTGACGAAAGACTTCGTAGGACTGATGGCCAAGGCGAAGGGTACTCCGTGCTCCAGAAACGGCAATATCTGTCTCTCGCAACTGGTTTGCATCACTTTTTCATAGGATTTCGTGGCCAACATTCGCGCACACTCGAATCCAGAATAGGCACGGTCCAGGAGAACCGCTGTACCGTGCTGTGCAGCGGATCTGGCACGTGCCTCGATGACGCCTGGGTCCCTCACGAGTCCCGTGGTATTCATAGGCCCCGCCTGATAGACCGGAAGAAGCCCCTGTTCGGCCATCACCGCGTCTCCATCGAATTCCTTCCAGGCCATTCTGTTTACTCCGGCAATGGACTTGTATGCTGGCCATCCGAGGCACTCGATACCGAGAGTGTTCAGATCTTTGTCGGCCGTGAGCATCAAATCTACAGCCGTTCGTACCGCCCCTGTTCCCGCGTCGGAGGGTAAGCTCAGGATGAAGTGGTTCCAGTAAGACTGAGGGATTTGCTGCCAATCGAGTACCGCGGCCTTCAGGGCATCCATCTGGATTGTGGAGCTCATGTAGTTGCCGCCCGAACTCTTATCGAGTTCGGATCTGGTATAGGCCGTCAGAGTGGGCGAGGTCCGCATAGGATTCCCGTCACTTCCAAGCATGATCCCGATTCCGTAGTTGGCGCCATCTGGATCATCATCGCAAACGATCTTTGCGATCTGGTTGGCGTCCTTACCTTCCTCGCCAAGCTTCAGGGCCCTTCTTCTTACCGCCTCACCGAATATCTTGTCCATGGTTCGTCCTCACTGTTGGTCCGTTTCCGCGCCGCATCTTGGGTTCTGCATGTTGCGGGGGCAATAGCCCAATACCTTGTTCACCGGGATCACACCCCAAGTTGCGCTATCGAATCTTT
>JABIQT010000219.1 GCA_018667995.1 Candidatus Latescibacterota bacterium | reverse complement strand
GCATGATACATGGTCGGAAAGTAGAAGGTAACACTACCGCAGCCGGCAGTACAGTCAACAGCTTCAGACTCATGGGCTGCAAGGTACGCATCCTCGCCTCCGGTAAGCTCCAGAGGCCCTTCGTGGTAGGACCTTGGGATAACGCGCATACAGCCGTTGTCCAGCGTCTGCGGGTCCACGTTGATTCGAACGATAATGGTCTTTTTGTAGTAATCTTCTTCAAACTTCATCTGATTGGGTCTGACGTTAATGTGCCCAAACTGATGCCAATACTCCTCCAGATTTATCTCCCGTCCTTCGGGAGGTACCAATATGAAGAACGTGTCCTGGTGCCACCCGATAGCGGCATCCCCTCCAGACACCTTGTCAAACATTGTGCCCATGCTTGCATGGACTATTTGCTCCTCAAGAGCGGCTTCCAATACCTGAAGAATAGCTGGGTGGCGGGTAAACTTCAGCCCTTCCTCGCAGACCGCGTACAACTCCCACAGCAGCCAAACTGTATCCTTGGCCCGACCGAGGAGTTTGTCCGTGGGGCGCCCTTTGTAGGTATCGACATTGGAAGCCTCGTCGATGGTTTGGCTCAGATAACCACGAAACTCGTCCATCTCCTGCTCAGTGAAAACACCTTCTACTGTTACCACACCTTCCGTTTTCAAGGTGCCGACGACTTCGGCCAACGAGTAACTCATTCCAAGCTCCTGTTCGAATCGCAAGACCGCGATTCGGAGAATTCTTACGGATTTGTAGCGGTTTTTCATATGTGATATAGTGTGATTAACAGCCGATAATATGCTCCACTGGAGCTCCTATGTCAAGACGATACGACTTCCAATTGTCTGACCTTTTGACCCGTCACGGCGGGAAAATCAGATCAACTTTCTCTGACTCCCAGCCGGAGCGAACCAAGATGGTATCGGACGATGCGGTTGTTGGTTCGGAGGGGGCGAACGGGACCGGAACTCCTGGTGAGTGTATACCGTTTCCATCCAAGTCCCTGTATCCGTGGATCATGTATTTGCCCGGTAGGATCTCTTTAATGCGGTAGGGACCGGCGGCTGGCACTGTGATTCTATGAGTGGAATCAGGCAATGAGACTTCCGTGAGGACGACAACTACATTGCCATTTCGCCCAGGACTGTTGTCGAACACTGTCCCCGTAATAGATCCAAAGACAGCGGGATCAATGGTTCTGAATGTTGATTCAATGGTATCAGATGTGGTCGAAGTGCGGGATAACCTGTTGCCAGCCAGGTCGGTCAGTCTGGATGAATATAGTAGAATTGTATAGGCGGTGTTTGGGGCCAGGTTCGAGATGGGTACTACACTTATCCGGACCGAATCTGTGGTCGCTATATTCACTGGCACTGAGCTACCAGCCGGGTCCAATAGTTCAATTGCAGCGGAGCTGGTCCGTACGGCTTCACTGAAGACCAAGTGGATATCGGGTTTCAGCCTTACTTGGTCCGTGCTGTCGGCCGGTATTACACGAATCAGTTCCGGCGCAATCTCATCGCTGTTGACAGCGGCTGAAAAGTTTGCTGTAAGGTCTGGTGTGTCACCGACCAGCAGTGGACGATCTTCCAGCCCTGTGAGCGCCAATGTGTAGTTCACTCCGGAGGCTTGTGATTTTGTAATGAGTACAATGCTCGCCGGATCAAAGGCGTCGACGTAATAGCCGGCGACGCCGAGTGGGGCCCGGTTTTCCAAACTGGAAATCCGAAATTGGATATCTTCTATGGCGAGGATTTCATTCGGTGGGCTTGTGAATCTGATATCCACTCTGTTCAAATGGCGAGGTCTGGCTGAGAGGACCGAGAATGTAGTAGTGTCAGACAGCGCAAGAGCCAGTCTCCGGTCCTCGGCAATAAGTGTTGCCGGTGTCAAAGAAATGTCCGATGTGGGTACTCCGATCGGATCACGTCCCGCATGGTATCGACGATCCCTCCCTCGGTCAAGAAATGCGAAGAGGCGGTATCGTCCCGATGACAGATTAGTGAATGTGAAGTCGCCGGAACGGCCTGTCTGACCAATGTAGTCGGGAGCCTCGTTCGTTGGGTCAGCCGGATGATCTTCACGGAGGTTGTAGGCCCAGACGTAAGCCCCACTCGCGGCCCGGCCCTCGGCCGTGACTGTGCCTGATATTACGCCTTGCTCGATCTCCGAACCGGTGGAGAAGGCGACTGTCCGCGAGGTAGTCATTGTATTGCCACGAACGTCCCGGGCGCTGGATGCGATTGTAATAAGGTAGGTCAGTCCCTGCAGGAGTGGATCGTCAAACACTACAGTGTACGCATTGCCGCTCCAGTTTGTCTCTAACTCAAAAGATATCAGGGGAGCGATGAATAGTGCTTCTTCAACCGACGTTGGATCCATCCGCTCATTGAAGACGATACGAGGGGTAACTTCCGTTGATACGTTGGTAGAGTCCGCCGAGGGATGCGCGACAACTATATAGGGGGGAAAGGTATCCGTCGGTCCGCCAGGGGGCATTCCTTCCTGTGCACATGAGGAAAGCATAGCAGCCACGAAGCAAATAGTTATCACATCACGGACAGAATGCATGGTCATGGATGCAGGTCAATCTGTAGGGCATCATTTTGAGATTGTGCTTCGAGGGATCTAAGCCTTAGGGTGCGCCTTCTCGTACGTCCGCCGCAGGCGGTCAAGGGCGACATGCGTATAGACCTGTGTGGTAGAAAGGCGCTCGTGTCCTAAGATTTCTTTCACGGCAATCAGATCAGCGCCTGCATCAAGAAGGTGCGTTGCTGCGGTAT
>JABIQT010000378.1 GCA_018667995.1 Candidatus Latescibacterota bacterium | reverse complement strand
TAAGATTCGCTATGTAGGCATCTGCAACTATACCGCGGCACAGGTAGTTGAGGCACTCTGGACATGCGACAGTCTCGGCCTGCAGGCTCCGCTCATGCTCCAGAATCAATATAGCCTGCTCCATCGCTGGGAGTTGGAAGCTGAGCTGTTGCCGCGCTGTAGGCAGCATGGACTCGGCATGATGACTTACAGTGCGCTTGCGATCGGTCTATTGTCCGGAGCGTTCCGCAGAGGACAGACGCCACCACCGGGGACGTTATGGGCATCTCGGGAAGCAAGGTTCGATACGATTATGACTGAACGAGTCGATCGAATCGTCGAAGGGGTGATCCATGCCGCCCAGAAATTGGAAAAGACGCCCAGTCAAGTAGCCATTGCTTGGGTGACGAGTCATCCAGAGGTGACGTCAGCAATGATTGGTCCAGACCTGCCTGAACACGTGGAGGACGCTTACGGCGCGCTCGGATGGGAATTGCCGTGTGAGATAGGGAGCGACCTGGACCGGCTGTCGCAGCCCGACTTACCTACTCGGTATGACCGCCCATAGACTCATGAGGGGCCATTCGGTCATGGTTCGTTCAATCAGGAGTTTTCTATGAAATGTATACGTCATCTGTTAGCTGTCGTCATTGGTCTCATGATGGGGACGGAGGCATACGCTGCCGATCCACCTGCTGGTTTTTCCAACGCTTGGATGGACGTTGAAACCTCCTTTGCCGGCAGTCTTTCCGACATGAAAATCGCCGGCGGTACACTGATTTTTGTACAGGACGGCGCAGTCATGGGTCAGTCTCTCTATGGATTGGCTGATACAGAAACCTCGCGACCTGTGGATGCAAATACCATTTTCCATTGGGGTTCCATCACCAAGACGCTTACTGGCATAGCAATCATGCAATTGCGGGACAGAGGCAAGCTGACGTTGGATGACGCTCTGGTTAAGCACCTCCCAGAACTCCGTGACGTTCACAACCCATTCGGTGCTATGACTGATATTACTATTCGGCAGGTGATGTCCCATTCTGCCGGATTTCGCGGTTCATCGTGGCCATGGGGCGGAAGTGAGTCATGGCATCCACACGAACCGAAGGATTGGGCGCAGCTGGTGGCCATGATACCGTATACTCAGATACTGTTTGAGCCGGGCAGTCGCTACAGCTATTCAAATCCAGCAATTATCTTTCTGGGACGCATAATCGAGCAGATCAGCGGCGATGATTTCGAAGTCTATATGGACAAGAATGTGTTGAGACCATTAGGAATGCACCAGACCTACTACGATCGAAGTCCCTATCATTTGATGGGTGATAGATCGAACAGTTACTTCATGCAGGAGGGAATCGTTACTGCCAATGGCCTCGAATTTGACACGGGTATCACGGCAGCCAACGGCGGCTTGAATGCCCCGATGTCGGACATGGTTCGGTACTTGGGGTTTCTGACTGGATCTCCGTCAACCTATGATATCCTGGACAGATCTTCCCTGGAAGAGATGTGGGAACCGGTAATTCCTATTTCTACCGGTACAGACTTGACCCAAATCATGGGCCTCAGCTTCTTCATACTCAAGAGGGGTGAGACAACTGTATTTGGGCACACTGGAACGCAGAAGGGCTTTCATTCTTTCATGTATATTGAACCGGATAGTCGGACGGCGGCCCTTTTCGTAGTGAATACCTATGAGCTTGCGCCTGATTCTTCCCCCACCAGAGAGCTCTCAGCTCGAATCAGGGATATGCTCTTTGACCGGATCTTTCCCCTCTTTAGCCAGAAGTAACCAGCAAGGCAGTCTTATCCCGTATGGGTGACATCCTGTCCTCAAAGGACCCCGGTCAAATCAGCACGAATCAGAAATCCATCCTTTCCCAGGTCTGGTACATAGCGTGGCCGGTGGTAACAGCCTCCATGCTGGATGCCACGGAGGGCATGGTTGACATCTTCCTGGTTGGAAAACTCGGACCGGAAGCCATATCCGGTGTGGGTATGAGTCGCCAGATAGTCTTCGTGATGATGGTGGTGATGATGTCTATCACGGCCGGAACAAGAACGCTTGTGGCCCAGTTGTACGGCGCGGGGCGACTGGAGGAATTGCGACGTACTGCCGAACAATCCGTGATCCTGGGAGTTCTGTTCTCCGTGATCCTGGGCTTGGCCGGCGTGCTAGTCACGGAGCCTCTCCTGATGCTGTTGGGGGCTACCGGTGACGTTCTCGCATACGGATCGCCCTATCTTCGACTTTATTTCGCGGGCAGCGGATTCCTGGTATTGAATTTTGTGATCGGTGCCATCTTCGGCGGGCTGGGAGATACCAGGACCCCACTGAAGATATCCTCCGTCATAATAGTGGTGAAGCTTTTTGCCACATACGGCTTGCTTTTCGGCGTTTGGGGTATGCCTGAAATGGGAGTTTCGGGAGCGGCGATGGGTACGGTAATCTCACGAGCTATAGGGACTGTTCTTGCACTTTGGATTCTGATAAAAGGATATTCTCGTATTAAGCTGGGGTGGCGTTGGCAGCTGGCACTGAACCGAGAGATCATCCGAAAGATGATGTCCATAGGAATCCCATCGGGAATTACGGGATTCTTCAGAAACGGAGCAAGAGTGCTGATGTACCGGGTCGCGGCCGGTACAAGTAATCCTACCGCCTCAATCGCTGCGCTGACCATAGGATTTCAAGTTCGTCTCGTGGCGATCATGCCGGCACTGGCGTTTTCAATTGCCGCAACGGCTCTGGTTGGGCAGCGTCTGGGCGCTAAGGAAATCCCGGCCGCGGAGCGATACGGTGCGGATACCATTCGCCTCTGTATGATCTTCATTGCTGGATGCGGAACACTGGTTCTGGTTTTTGCCTCGGAGATCGTCTCGGCTTTCACTACATCCACGGACGTGAACGTCATAGGATATGAAATGCTGTGGTTCTTCACCATTGCGCAGCTGTTTTCAGGATTTTCCATCGTGGCGGGCGGGGTCATGGCGGGCGGTGGTGAAACGAGACCCCCACTCTACTACACGATCATCGGTCAGTGGGGTATTATGCTGCCTTTGTCCTTCATTCTTGTGTTCCTCGGGGGATTCGACACCACGGGGATTTGGTTCGCCTGGATGTTGGGCGGAATGGCCCAAGGGATAATGACTTACAGGCGTTACTTGAAGGGAACATGGAAGGTTACAGTGGTCTGAAAACACTCAAATATGTACGCTCGGCTTCGGGAATTCGACAATTGACAGGCCATGGAGCTGCACGTATATTCTGACATCACCGATGGACTTCCCTCAGCTCTCAACGCCTCACCTGCAAACGTTAAGAGATCGCAAAATGAACGAGTCTGCGCTCCGGCACATACCGCTTTTCGAAAGGCTGAACGCTGCCGAACTCGTGGCCCTTGAGAGCATGGCGGTGAGACGTAAAGTGTTCGCCGACACCATGATTCTTCGCGCCGACGAGGAAGGGGACACGCTTTTTGTCATTCTGTCAGGACGTGTTACAGTCTCGATGCATAGCGACGAAGGCAAAGAGGTAATACTCTCCATTCTCAAGGATGGGGAGTTCTTCGGGGAG
>JABIQT010000220.1 GCA_018667995.1 Candidatus Latescibacterota bacterium | reverse complement strand
AGGAAATGACAGAAGGGGATCGCATTCGAAAAAATGTGGTCAAGCGGGTCTTTCAGGCGCTTGGCGAAATGAAGAAAGACGACTACGAGGCATACGTAGGCTTCTACTCTGAGCTTGGCCTAATCTTCAAGGAAGGTATCAGCCAAGACCACGAGAATCAGGAGCAGATCGCCGATCTGTTACTATTTGAGGCGATTAGTACTGAGCCTGGTAAGCATACTACTCTGGAAGCATATGTCGAAAACATGCCGGCGGATCAGGAGGAGATCTACTTCCTGACCGGCGAGAATAGGTCCATGTTGGAACATACCCCATATCTTGAAGTCTTCAGAGACAAAGAATGGGACGTTCTCTTTATGACAGATCCCATAGACGAGTTCGTAATTCCTTCACTGACAGAGTACAAAGGTAAGAAACTGAAGCCCGTAGACAAGGCTGAAGTAGAGGCGGACGAGGTTACAAAGGTAAAGGCTGAAGAGCACGAAAAGACCTACAAGACCTTCATTGAAATGTTGAAAGAGAAGATTACAGAAGTCCAGGATGTCCGGCTGACCACACGGTTAAAAGAGAGCGCCTCCTGCTTGGTGTCCGATGAAGGAATGCCGGGCGCCAACATGGAACGTATCATGCAGCGTATGGGACAGACCGATGGCGCGCCTACAGGACAGCGTATTCTGGAATTGAATCCAGAACATCCAGCCGTCGAAGGACTGCAGAAATTGTTCGACAGCACCCCCGAAGATGAACGAATAGAGTCATTCAGTCGGTTGCTCTACGAAGAGGCCGTCATAGCTGAGGGGTCAAAACTGAACGACCCTGTGGGATTTGCCAGGCGGGTGAACGAGCTGCTAGTGAAGGGTTTGGCTTAGTTCGAATACCTGTACCGCATGGGCAAGTATAGTGCAGCAGTATGCGGAACGTTAGATGACAAATATCAATATAGCATGTGACCCGGAGGCATAATGGGTGTGATCTCTTCTGAGCGGTTTGCTACGGGCTTTCAATGGCCGGACTACATGGCGCACATTGAGAAGAACAAAGAGCGATTTAACGAGAACTACGATGAGTTTGGCCTTGATGCGGAGGTGGCCGCGTTTATATCTGCTTATTCTCGTCCGCTGCGCGTGCTCATACTCGGAGAGGATTGGTGCGGCGATGTGGTGCAGAGCCTGCCCCCGGTGATCCGGATGCTGGAACAGGCGCCAACCATCGAGTATAGGATTTTCAAGCGTGACGAGAATTCGGATATCATGCATCGCTATCTGACCGATGGTTCCAAAGCGATTCCATACCTCGTATTCATGGACTCCGAAATGAACGAGTTGGCTACCTGGGGACCCAGGCCGGACGAATGCCAGTCAATCATGCGCAGTAATAAGGGGAAAATCCCCATGGATGAAATTTATCCACAGCTTCGTTCGTGGTATAAAGAGAACGGCAATGGACCCCTTGTTCAAGAGGTGTGGGCGATTCTGAAGCATCTGGCAGAATAGACTTCAGGACTGATCGCCCGATGCCCGCCACCATCACTGAGATTAAGCGCAACCCATGCAAGCCTGACCAGAAGTTCGTCTGTGGCCTCGTGCGCCACCGGGGCAGGAGTGCGATCCTCGCATACGTATCTGATCGGCCCTATACTGTTAACCAGGTAGCTGTGCCGGTAGGGTCGCGTACTGTGGCCTACTACGAAACAGATCTATCCTACGTATTGTGGCGGATGACAGGCCCGGAAGGACGGCTTCTTGGCCACTATGTGCACTTGTGTGACGGATTAGTGGTCTCCATGCAGACTGTTGAATACCGTGACCTACTTCTCGATATCTGGTTCTCCCCCGATGGCACGCATTGTTTGCTAGACGAACAAGAACTGTCTCAAGCTGTCCTCGGTGGGTTCGTCGGCGAAGATACTGCCGCCGAAGCACGTAGAAATGCTGCAAGTATTATCGTCGATTTTGAACGGATTAAAGACCTTATAGATGCCCGTCTTTAAGGGCTTTAGATCCGGCAACTTTCGCTTGACATTAAGGCCGAATTTCTCTATTTTTCGCAAGTAGCAACTGAATACGCCGACACTCAAGGCTCTTGTTCCCACCGATTCACCGGGAGCGGGGGCTTTTGTAGTTACGAACTTAAACGAACCCTTCCTCAGCCTACCGCCTTGGATAATGTTGTAACACATCGTCTCTCATCAAGGGGCATCGATCCTATTGATCTGTTCGGTCAGCAGGATTCCCGGTTGCGCGCTATTGAGAGCGAGTTCGAAGCAAAAATAGTGGTCCGCGGTGAGGAGATTATTGTTACCGGAGCGGACGACGAGGTACAACAGATCACCCAGGTGCTGCGGGACCTGATGCGATCCGTGAAAAACGGTCTGACGCAAGAAGTAACGGATATCATTCGCGCCAGCCGTACCGTAAAGGAGTCGGGACCCGATGCAGCCCGTCCTTTCGCTGGTGAGTTCCTCGACATCATGTCCAAGCGTGAGCGGATTCGTGCTCGAGGTCCAAACCAACAGCGATATGTGGAGGCTGTGCGGGACTGTGACATCGTATTCTCTATCGGTCCAGCCGGCACGGGCAAGACATACCTTGCGGTAGCAATGGCTCTTTCCGCACTCCGGCGTAATGATGTGGAACGTATTGTGTTGACGCGACCTGCCGTAGAGGCGGGTGAGAGTCTCGGGTTTCTACCGGGAGATCCGCAGGAGAAAGTGGATCCATACCTCAAGCCGCTATATGACGCCTTGAATGACATGACGCCCGGCAATAAGGGGAACAAACTTTTAGAAGCGGGTACTATTGAGATCGCGCCTCTTGCTTATATGCGAGGTCGAACTCTGAACAATGCGTTTGTGATTCTAGATGAGGCCCAAAATACCACCACGGCTCAGATGAAGATGTTCCTGACCAGGCTTGGCGCCAATTCTCGTGCTATAATCACCGGGGACGTGACCCAGGTCGACCTTCCCGAAGAGAAACGCTCCGGTTTAATTGAAGTGCAGTCTATTTTGAATAACATCAAGGGAATCAGTTTCATTTACCTGACCGAAAAGGATGTGGTCAGGCACCGACTTGTACAAGATATTATCAAGGCCTACGAAAAGTTTGAGGTCGAAAAGGAAGACAAGGAGAGTTAGCGGTTAATCGAAGGATCTCGACCGCCAGACAATGCCGGTACATATCGATTCCACGCTGCCTCAACTTGAAATACCAGATGCGTTGATCACGCAACTTGCCTGCCGGGTGCTTACAGAAGAAGGTCGGGGCCATGCGACCGTGACGATCGTCTTTGTAGACGACGCTTACATCCGGCAATTAAACTTTCAGTATCGCCAACTGAATCGAGCAACGGACGTCCTCTCCTTCTTGATAGACGAAGGGGATATGCCTGAGGACAACATGTCCGGCGAGCTGTACGTATCGATGGATCGTGCACGTGAGCAGGCCGTCCGTTACCATGTGCCTTTGAACGACGAGTTGAATCGCCTTATCGTTCACGGGTGTCTGCACCTTCTCGGATATGATCATCAGCGAACCGCTGAGCGGCGCCTGATGCGGGAGAAGGAACAGTATTATCTGGCAGACACTGCCTCGAATTCAGTTGGTTGACAGGAGCCCCTGTTTTGGATGATGGCATTCCCTTATGGGTTGAATATGTCGTATTAGTTGGATTTTTGATTTATGCGGTACTGCTGTCTGGAGCGGACGCTTCGTTCTCATCCTTGCCCAAAGCTACCCTCCTGGACTTGAAAACGGAACACGAAGAAGGCCAACCCAGCAGGGTAACCCGGTGGCTAGACAATCAGGAGCATCTTTTTGGCACTATCGTCATCGGTAAACTGGTCATGGTTGTGTGCACGGTCGTATCGGCGACCAGCGCTACATTCTCCTCGTCGGATCTCCTTGGTATAGGTATTCTTCCCGGTCTCATCTTTCAAAGTGTTGCCCTCATCTGTTTGATGTTGCTGTCTATAGAGTGGCTACCACGGGTGCTGGTGAAACGATATCCGTATTCATCCGTGCGATTTTCCGCCTGGACAGTGCTCATCACGTCGTGGCTTTTGTGGCCCATCGTGATGCCCGTCCTGAAACTGGTCGGTCCTGGTGAAGGTTTCTTCAGCGGCGGACGAAATCCCTACTGGCTGGACGATGAACTACATCGCGTACTCGAATTGGAGGAAACGCACGAGTTGGATCAGGAAGACAAGGAGATGATTAGCGGCATTATTGAGATGCACGATACAAGCGTGCGGGAAGTCATGACGCCACGGGTGGATATGGTATGTGCCGACGTGACTACAACGGTGCCGGATCTGTTGGTGTTAATCGAAGACGTAGGCCACTCCCGTATACCTATTTACAGAGATAGTATCGACAACATAGTGGGTATAGTCTATGCCAAGGATCTGTTGAAGTACGAGGATGAGGCCGAAGATGCGGTGTCTGTGGAGCAACTTGCCCGCCCGCCCTATTTTGTTCCGGAAACAAAAAAAGCGGACGAATTACTGCGAGACTTCCAGCACGAAAAGACTCATCTGGCTATGGTCGTCGATGAACATGGGGGCATAGAGGGTCTCGTCACATTGGAGGATCTGCTGGAGGAAATCGTCGGAGAAATCCAGGATGAGTACGATGCAGAGCTACCTATGTATGAGGAATTTCCCGATGGCTCAATACTCGTGGACGGCAAGCTGAACATCGATGAACTGAATGAGATTCTCAATACTGATATAACGCCGGACGGATTCGATACCATAGGTGGTCTGGTCTTCGATGTGGCTGGACATGTGCCAGCCGCAGGAGAAACAGTTGATTTCCGGAATATGCGCATGGTGGTACGTGAAATTGATGGGCAACGAATCGCAAAGATTGCCATCACCAAAACAGGCCCGCCTGTCACCGAATCCGAAGGCGACTCAGCGTAACAGTCGTATCAAACAGAGACCATATTACATCCGGACAGACTATGATTCTTGTACTCTCCTTGGGATGGACACAGCAGATTTATACGATCATAGTAATGTGGATCGCAGGATGCGGAATCCTATATCTGCTTCGCGTATTTAATCTGTTGAATCCAAATTTCGCCTACACGGGCCGTCGGGCGCTTACGGTAGGATGCCTGGCCGGAGTTGTCGTGCTGTGGTATTCGTTCCGTCCGCCAGCGGAAACTCCACGAATAGCCATATTCCCTTTTCAAGCTGCATCGGGCACCAGCACGAGCGACGGATACGGAGTTGCACTGTCGCAGACAGCAGTCGATCTGCTGCGCCTGTCGATGCCTTCCGACGCAAGGGTTATACCCTTCGACATGGTCGATTGGGAGGTCCAGCTAGCTGATACAATAAACCGGGCCTCCGTGATCAATGCGTCTATCCGTCTGGGATCGAGATACGCTGTTTTCGGCAGCTATTATAATGAAGGTGATCAACTTCATCTGCGTACACGATTCCTGGACATCCTCGATACTACTGAGGTCATCAACGAACTCGTCACACCCATCGAGAAACTATCAGAGTCACCCATTCGTCTCGTGGAAGCAGTTGGGCGACAGTATGAACGTTTTGCACCCTCGGACACCTTGATCAACCTGCTCGACCATGCGCCGCACAGCGGCGCCTTTGCAGAGTATTGCCGGGGTTTGGATCTGGCCAGCACCGGTACGTTCGAAGGTTATTGGGAAGCATCAGAAGCCTTTCGGGCCGCCATCACACTTGATTCCTCCTATGCGCTTCCTCACTACGGAATGGCACAGGTTCAGGCCGGCGCGCAGCGTCCTGGGCCCAAATATCAGGCCCAGAATGCTTCCTTACGACACCGAGCTATCGATCAGGCCAAAGTTGCTGTGATACTGAATCCCAGACTCTCGGAGTCCTATAGGTTCATGGCTGAATCCTATATGCGGCTCAGGCAATGGGATAATATGAGCACCGTTCTGAAACAAGCGATCGCGGCGGATCCGTTGGAACCCATTAACTATGTGCGGATATCCCTCACTACGCCAGACAGATTTGCCGACGTGGGGTTCGAGGACGAGGCGGCAATCTGCGAGCAGGCAGTGGTGCTGAACAATGACTCAGTATTGCTCTGGCAGAAGCTGATGGATGGATATATCAGTGCCGGCAGACTGAAGGACGCATTGCGATTTGGAAGGGATATTCTTGAGCAGAAACCGGATCAGGTGGAGGTATTGGCTGCGGCTGGCACCGCATTCCGATATAACAACCGGGCATTTGATGCGGTAGAAGTCTATCAAAAAGCCGTGAAGATGGAACCGTACAACCCCGACTATTACTACTATCTCTCGGAAGCCTATGCCATGCGGCAAAATCACGATGACATAGTGAAGACATTTGAAGAAGGCATTGCGCGCATGCCTGACAGTTCCGAACTCCACTACTACATGGGAGTATCATACCAGAAGATTGGCAAGTGGGCGGATGCGGTTCCGTGGTTTGAAAAAGCTATAGAGCTGGATGACCATCTGAATTCACATTACTATATGGCTCGTTGGTTCGAGAAGCAGGGGAATCGCACTATGGCTGTCCATCACTGGACAAGGCGCGTGACGCTCGGTGATCCCAGCGATCAATGGACCAAAGAGGCT
>JABIQT010000222.1 GCA_018667995.1 Candidatus Latescibacterota bacterium | reverse complement strand
GTCCGATAGTCGCTACATCAACGTCGTCCCCGTACCGCTTCTCCAGAGAGTCCGTCGCCTGCCCGACAGTCATGCCCCATTCCTCGTCGGTGTCGAAAAATGAGACGCGCCCATCATCGATCAGGAGACCGGTCGGTCTCTCGGCCACTCCTGAAATAATGAGCGCATCAAAACCGGACTTTTTGAGCGATACGGCCCAGCGTCCCTCCGTCCGAGTCTCACCGATTCCGTTGGTGAGCGGCGACTTCGCAGAGACCACATATCGAACCAATCCTGCTCCTGGGTGACCGGCAACAATGCTGTTGGCAAATACAAGACGGTTTTCCGGTCCAAGCGCATCGATGCCAGGCTCAGTTTCCTTCAACAGATAGTAAACCCCGAGCAATGCTCCGCCGGCGTAAATGCGGTAGAATGATTCCTGCGGTGTTTCAACCCGGTAAGTTCGAAGACTTAGATCTATGTGGAGTATGTGACCGTGGTATCCGAATGGTGTCATGAGTCCCTATAGACTTGCGAAGTAAGAAGGCGAACTGGCAATCGTATGGCGTCGACACCCGGGCCGTCTTATTACTCGTAGTCCTCCATTATCTCTGCAATCCTCTTGTAGAGTTTCTCCGAATAATCTTCGGAGAAATTCTGATATTGCTTGCTGACGTCCTTGCCCTTGATTCCGTCTCCCATGGAAAACGACGCCTTAATCCACACGTAGTTGTCATACTCTGGATAACGAGTCACTTCCATGGATGAGACGTTCTTAGCGGGCATTTCATTCACCAGCGACTGGACCTTATCGGTTATTTCGGTCCATTGGTCTTCGGCGTCCTCCGGCATTTCCATGGCAAGCGTATAGACGAATCGATCGCCATAGTTGAAGATCTCCAGGTCACGCTCTTCATCACCCATGACAAATGCCCAGTGGCCGCCTGGTACTCCTTCAGCAGGATCCAGCAGGCCATCCAACTCACCCTCAACGAGCAAAACATACTCTTCCTGCGTCAAAGCGGCATAAGTCTTGTCCATGGCACTGTCGACCAGTTTTTCAGCTGCTTTGTCGTAGTCTTTATAGAGATCCCGTATCTTGTTTCGGAAGTCCTTGGCGTACTCGTATTTGAAATCAGAATAAGAGTCAGCGACCTGTTTGCCCCTTACGTTGCCATCCAATACGAGATTCGCCTTGATCCAGATATAGTTGGTGTCTTCTGGATGAAGCAGCACCTCCATGGAACTTGCACCTTTGGCGGGCTTTGAAGCCACCCGCCCCTGGATGCTGCTGATAATCTCCGCGCGTTGAGCATCTGAGGCCGATTCAGGCAGCTCCTCTGCGAAAGAGAATACGAGACGATCTCCGAAGTTATAGATCTCGTATAGCGCCTCGGTTTCGCCACCTTCGAAGTCCCAACGTCCCTCCTTGGGCCCTTCCAAGACCTCCCACTCCTCGTACCCGTCGTCGATCAAGAACATAAAAGTAGCACGATCCAAATACGACAGGGGTTTGTCCTTGAGTTTATTCCTCGCATCTTTGGATGCGCTTTTTGTTTCCCGCAATATAGCAGACATCAGTTCAACGGACTCTTCCATGACGAACCGCATGCGCCTTGAAAGCGTGCTCTCCCAGTTGAGAGCGGCACGAAAGTCACTTTGACCTGCGATGTCCTGCTCATATTCATTAAAGTCGTAGGTGGCATCGAGCACCATTTTGTTGCCGTACCGACTGAACGAGACTTCCACATCATCATATTTCTTGATAATATCCTTCTGGCGATTTGCCACCTTCTCGTTTACCCGATCGTAGACGATGGGTGCAATATCATGGGACGTAAATACGTAATGAAACAGTTTCCCATGATTCACGAACACGGCACGGGCAGGCTGTATGAAAATCACTTTGTTGTCCAACCGCTCTCCATGGACCACGAGGTGCCATTCCTCCCTGCCCTCGTTGAAAACGGCTTCAGTAGCCATAACGGCTTTGGTCGTTCCCACTTGGTAGGAAATCGATTTCATGTCATTTACATAGTTAATGGCCTTGGCATAATGGATCTTGAAATTGTCACCGCTAAGAAAATGCCCTTTGGACTCAATGAGGTGGGAGTTGCTGTCTTTTAAGAGTTCATTGAAAATCTCATTCGAACCTGATTGAGCATACACTGGCAGAGATATCTTGGTCGCAGCAAGGAGTAAAGCTATTGCGACACACCATCTGCCGCTCACTACCGAAAACATATCTGCTCCTTTGCAAAAGGGAAGAATCGATCGAGTCGAATACATAACAAATGCGTAGTCGCTCCAATTTTGTGAATCAAGGTTTGATAGGATCGCCGCATATTTTCATGTTTCAAGCGTATCCCAGATCCGTGAAGCAAACGAACACAACTACATCCAAAACACCTAATGACTAGCGCGGCCATCGCTGTTCAACAGGTAGCATGGCTGGAAAAGCGCCGTGTGGCTCCGATTGGTACCAATAAGCCACGGAGCATATATCATCTTCCAAGGGACGGAATTTATGATTCGGCAACCATCCAAGGGCCTGCATGGTCACACGCAGATCTGATCCAAACCGAATGGGATCCATCACATGCCACCGATACAGCCCGTGTTTCGGCACTTCTCCCTCCACCTTACGCCACAAAGGATATCCGAGAAAAGGGGTGGAAAATGTGTCACCAAACCCCCATGCGCCGCCGAAGTAGTCCTC
>JABIQT010001053.1 GCA_018667995.1 Candidatus Latescibacterota bacterium | reverse complement strand
GGCGTATTAACCATTGGGATATTCGCCTCGTCGCTAACGGAGAATCAAATCGTTGCTGCGGTGGTCTGCTTCGGAGCGGCAATCGCTCTCTGGATACTCGATATGGCGTCCTCATATTTTACAGGTCCTATCGGGGATCTGTTGGGCTACCTTTCCGTGATGCGTCATTTCGACACCTTTGAAAAAGGTATACTGGACACAACCGACCTGCTATTCTTTGCAAGCTTCATGTTTTTCGGGCTCTTTATGACCGTGCGGTCTCTGGAATCGACCAGGTGGAGGCAATAGATTCATGAAACAAGTCGCATCAATATGCGGATATCTTGGCGTTGTCCTCGTCCTACTGGGCACATACTTCTACGCTACTGAAGTCGTGACCGAAACGTCGGTTCTGCTTACACTGTTCGTAGGTATAGCAATGATCGCTACATTTGCTATAGTAGAGTGGGGCATGGTACGTGACCGTCTTGAATTGCGTTCCACGCGCTACGGAGCAAATGCCGCAGCACTGGTCGTAATCGTAATCGGCATTCTCTCATTTATAAACCTGATTGGCGTACGATATTCGAAGCGGATCGATACCACCTCAACTGAACGGTTCAGTCTCTCAGATCTTACTACGAACGTGCTGGCTGATCTCGACACCGATGTACACATCATTGGCTTCTTTCGGTCTGGTGAGCCTGAGTCCGGCATGCAATTCGCCCTCAATGACCTACTCAATCAGTATCAATACCACTCCAAGCGAATCACCTATGAGTTCTTTGATCCGGTCCGGGAACCCAGTGTGGCGCGCCAGTACAATCTTGCGCAGACGGGTACGGTTGTTTTCGAAGCCAACGGTAAGGCCGAGCACGTCACAAGAACCAACGAAGAAGCCATCACTAACGCGCTGGTAAAAGTGACTCGCGGAGAGCAGAAGGCCATCTATTTTCTCGAAGGGCATGGCGAACACAACATCAACACAACCGATCACATCGGTTACAGCCAGCTGCGCCAATCTCTTCTGAATCAATCCTACACGGTGAATTCGATATCGCTACTCACCGAAATGGCTATACCCGCCAACTGCAACGTACTGATTGTAGCCGGCCCCAAGAAGAACCTGTTGAACCACGAGAAAGCAGCCATTACAGAGTATTTGGACAGGGGCGGTCGTGCGCTGTTCATGTTGAACCCTGATTCTCCTTTGGAGCAGGTAGATCTGGGCAACATGCTCGATCCGTGGTATATCACCATTGGTGACGATGTGGTTGTGGATCCCAGTGCCACGGGACGGATGATCGGAATGGGACCATTGGCGCCTGTAGTAAATAACTTCCCGGCACATGACATTACCCGCAATCTCACCCCCAGTGTCTTTCCGGGTGTGAGATCTATGCAGGCCGCTATTGCCTCCGATGATACAGTTGAGATTCAGACCATCGCTATGACCAGCGACCGCAGCTGGGCAGAGACTTCTTTACCTCAAAGTATGGACGAGGCCAAAGAATTCGCCCCCGAGCTTGACCCTGGTCGAGATCGTGTCGGTCCCATATCGGTGGCTCTAGCCATAACGGCTGTGCCTAGGAAACTGGCCCGACAGGACATGGCAACTCTTACGCCTCAACAGCTCGCGCTACGTCCCGACGAGCACGAAATCAAAACAAGAATTGTCGCGGTAGGTAATTCCACGTTCGCGGCCAATGCCTACTTCCGCCAGTGGGGTAACGGCGATTTCGTCATGAACGCCATCAACTGGCTGTCTCAGGAAGAAGACCTGATCGCCATCCGTCCCAAATCCAGTGATACCCGACTGGTCCAGATATCGACCAGTCAGCTTTCATCGATCATGATATTCACGGTGATTCTGGCGCCACTCTGTGTGCTGCTGCTCGGTGGCGTGGTTTACTGGAAACGGCGATAGGGATTGACTCTTCGTTCGATGATCTTCCATGGCGCAGTTTGTGGAGCGAATGCGCCAGTACCAGTCCAGAATCAGTGTAATCGCTAGTAGTGAGATTTATTCTAGGAGGGTAGGGTGAATTTTCGGACCACGGCATTGCTCGGAGGACTGCTGCTCCTCTTGGCGGGCTATTTCTACTTGTACGAGTATGGCAACGATACTGACGCGGCAGCGGAAACAGTATTCGATATATCTCAAGAGTCAGTAAACAGCGTTGTTGTGAGGACTGGTGGGCAGGCGACTACCTTGGAGAAGATTCCTCTTGGCGGCTGGCTGGTCGTTGATCCAATCAGGTATCCTGCCGATCCGGCGCTGGTGGGTGCCCTGGTTAACGAGATTACCACCTTATCACCCGCTCGTACCGTTGTAGATTCGGCGGCTGACTTTTCCGAATACGGACTCGACGCTCCGACTGTAACCATAGAAATCAGTGCCGGCTTGAGCGCGCCTTCGGTCCTGCACGTGGGTGACGCCATGCCCACGGGCGCTTCATATTATGCGGTCGCTGAGGGAAGTCGCCGCGTCTTCCTGCTGACTACAGAAATTCGAAGCCGCCTGGATAAATCGACAGATGAATTGCGCGACCGACAGCTGTTGCACATTGACAGGGACAAAGTCACCAGGGTATCGGTGAAATCCAGAATATCACGTCAAGATCTGGTTTGCGTTTTGGATTCACTGGGGATCTGGCGCGTCAAGAGCCCCTTTGACGTTCCTGCGGAGCGCAATGAGACGATAAATCTTGTCGGAAATATCTCATCGGTCCGGGCTCTAAAATTCGTGGATGACAATCCGACCTCACTCCGTGAATATGGTCTGGACCGTCCATTCGTAACCGCGACCGTCACCTCCGCCGACGGCACAGTTGACGCCACGCTCTCTTTGGGCCAGGGCAAGAATCAGCTCTTTGCCATGAGTAGCGAGTTCAACACCGTCTATTCACTTTCCCCCGTTCACCTCGAACAGATCGTTCGTGATCACAACTTGTATCGTCGTGTGACGGCCTTTGATTTCAAGTCGTATAACATATCGAAGTTGGATCTGCAAATCGGGCCCGAGTCTGTCAGTTGTGTCGAGCGTTCCTTTGAAGATTGGCGTATGCTGGCGCCTGTAGAGACCAGAGCAGATGACCGGACTATCACAGGCCTGCTTGATAGTCTCGAGGTGATGAAGATCCACGAGTATCTGCCCGCAACGACGGCCAATCTCAAAAAGTATGCGCTCGACCAACCTAATGTAATCGTGACCTGCGAAATAACGGATAGATTGGTTCCGGCACGCATCGCATTCGGAACGGTCTCAAATAACGGCCTTACCGCCTATGTGCGGGACCTGGACGAAGAATGGATTTATCGGGTCGGCGCAACAGGCTTCCGCCATCTACCTGTTGCCGCCGTGGACCTGCGAGATCGACAAGTGCTCCGGTACAAAGGTTTTGAGGTAAATATGTTTGAGATCGTACGCGGGGATATACGGGTTAGAGTTCGTCGTGATCAAAAACAGAAGACCGTTTGGAAGATGGAGGAGCCCTTTAGTGGCAATGCCGACGCTGTTTCGGTGGGCCAGGCATTCAGTGCTCTCGATTCTGTCTACACCCAGATTTTCGTGTCTGACGAGGAAGGTACCGACCTCTCGAGGTTTGGTCTAAATACTCCATCAATGGAGGTCACACTGCTTTCCGGCGGGCGCAGCAACGTACCCGAGGAGCGGCACTCCCTTATGGTGGGCAAGGCATTTCCTGGTGATGCATCGCTCGTCTACGTTAAGCGGCGCGATAATCCCGTCATCTCGCTGGTTAAGAATTCCTTCCTGGCTCGTTTGAACAGTCTCGTAGATAACACGGTGCCAAAGATATAGTATGGGGGTGAGGACTTTGGGCAGACTTTTGCGTCTCGGTTTGCCAGTCATCTTGATACTGGCCTTATCTACGCCTGTCGCTGCGCAGGTGTCAGTGACGGATTCGCTCCACATTTCGGCACGTGTTGATCAGGAGCGCATGACCGTAGGCGATGCCCTTATCTATACCATTGTAGTAAATTCCCCTCCCAGCGCTGTCGTGGAATGGCCCGATCTCACAAAGACCATAGGCCCATTTGATGTACGGTCATTTGAACATGATGGTCCGCATGCCATCGATAATGGGCAATTTGCGGATACGCTGCGTTACGCGCTAACTGTATTTGAAGTCGGTGCCCATACCATTCCCCCCTTCGAACTACCATATACGCTAACAGTGAGTGCCAGGGAAAGCGATGCCTCACGCCTGGCCATCGCGGACTCTTTGGAGATCGCGGTAGTCAGCGTGATCGATGATGAGGCCACGGACATCAGAGACTTGAAGGACCCGGCCGAATTGCCCGATAGCATACCTTGGTACGTCTGGGTTACATCCCTTGGATTAATGCTCGCACTTGTGGCAGCCGCAGTCTACTATTACAGGCGCAGGGGCCGCGAAGAGGCCGTTCCAGAGGCCCCCGCTGCCGAGGCTCGGAAGCCGGCCCATGAATTGGCGTACGAGGAACTGGCAAGCTTGGCAGAAAAGGGCTTGGTGGATCAGGGGATGGTGGCAAACCACTACACGGAGCTCTCAGAGATCATCCGTCGGTATCTGTCTCGGCGATACCAGATTCTGGCCATGGAGATCACCACAACCGAGCTCCTGGAAGGCCTCAATGATAAGGATTTCAGGGATACGGATCGTGAACTTTTGGCGAACCTGCTGGGAGAGTGCGACCTGGTTAAATTCGCTCGATATATTCCAACCAAAACGCTTCAACACCAGACAATCAATCGCGTACAGACTTTAGTCACCGCCACCAAACTCGTCCTGGACATTCCGGTGCCGGTAGAAGGTCCATCAGAGGCCGTGGTTTCTTCAAGCCCATGATACGATTCGCAAGCCCTCTCTTCCTAGTCCTATTGTCGTTCATCCCGCTGATGGTCTGGTATTACGTGAGAGCCAGCCGACAGAAGCGGGGAAGTCTGAGATTCCCGGACCTAGGCGTGATCAGCAATTTGGCTCCCTCAGCCGCTGTGAAGTATCGCCGCATCTTGCCTGTAATCCGAATTCTGGCAGTGCTTATCGGGGTGATCGCGCTGGCACGGCCTCAGTCGGGACTTACCGGGGAGGAAGTAATCAGCGAAGGCATCGATATCATACTTACCCTCGACATTTCCGGTAGTATGAGGGCTGAGGACTTCAAACCTCAGAACAGATTGTACGTAGCCAAACAAGTAATCACGGAGTTCATAAAAGGGCGCACGACAGACCGGATTGGGCTGGTCGTCTTTGGCGGACAGAGCTTTACCCAATGTCCTCTGACCCTCGATTACAACGTGTTGACAGGATTGATGGATGACATCAAGATCGGTATGGTCGATGAAGGTACCGCCATCGGCATGGGTATCGCGAATTCCGTAAACAGACTTCGCCAGAGTGATGCCGAGAGTAAAGTCGTCATCCTACTGACGGATGGTGTAAACAACACGGGGGCCATTGATCCGTTGACGGCGGCACGCGCTGCGAAGGCTATGGGTATCAAAGTCTATACTGTGGGCGTGGGCAAGGAAGGCGGAGCACCCATTCCCGTGGACCATCCCATGTTCGGGCGTACCTACGCTCGAGGCTCGGATGGCAGCCTGCTATTAACGGAAATAGATGAAGGAGCCCTACAGGAAATTGCCCGTATTACTGATGGTGACTACTTCCGAGCTACCAATGCCGCTGCCCTATCCGCCATTTACAAACAGATAGATGCGTTGGAACGAACGGAAATCGAAACAATTCAATACACGCGATATACCGAGCTTTTCTTGTATTTCTTGATTCCGGCTCTCGTGCTTCTGCTGTTGGAGACAGTTTTGGCGCAAACTCGTTTCAGGACTCTCCCCTAGGCGGCAAAATATGAGATTCGCAAATTCTGAATTTCTCTACGCCCTGGGCTTGGTACCATTGTTGCTCGTTTTCTACGCATTTGCCTTTAAGAAGAAAGCCGAGGCATTCCAGAAATTTGGAAACCGCGACCTGCTGCTCAAACTAAGCCGAACCACGAGCTTTCGTAGGCAGAGGATCAAGGCCGGCCTGATCGTCTTGGGAATCACATTCGGCATTCTTGCCGCTGCCCGGCCTCAATTCGGCGCGCGTACAGAAGTAGTGAAGCGGGAGGGCATAGAGATTATGGTTGCCCTCGACGTATCGACCAGTATGCTGGCGGAGGATGTCAAACCCAATAGACTGATTCGGGCCAAACAGGCCGTCAGGACTCTGGTAGACCGGCTACAGGGCGATCGGATCGGAATTGTAGCTTTCGCAGGCGCGGCCTATCTGCAGTGCCCCATGACCACAGACTACAGTGCGGTACGGCTCTTTCTGGACGGCCTTGACACGGAAACTATCTCCGCACAGGGAACCGCCATTGGTGAAGCCTTGGAGCTCGCGACGAAGTCGTTTCATGAGCAAGGCAAAGGACAGCGGGTCATCGTGCTACTTACCGACGGTGAAGACCATGAGGGCGAGCCCGTAGCCGCAGCGGAGAACGCGGCGCAGCTCGATATTCGCATATATCCTATTGGGATAGGGACGTCGACCGGAGAACCGATTCCCCTTCGAAAGTCGAATGGAAATACATCGGATGTGAAGCGGGACGACAGCGGTTCAGTCGTTATGAGTCGACTGGATGAACTGACACTGGAAAGAATAGCGGCAAGCACCTCAGGGCAATACTATCGATCCACTTTGGCGGAACAAGAAGTTGACGAGATCTACAATGAGATCGCCGAACTCGAGAAATCTGAATTCGAATCCCGCGAAGTGACGCACTACGAGGAACGATTCCAGTTCCTGCTTGTCGTCTGTCTGATGATGATCTTCCTCGAATCTATGATGTCGGAGCGGATAGATCCGGAGAAAACATGGGCGGGCAGGTTTGAATAACATGTCGCCCGGAGTCTAACTATGACCATACCACTGATGCTCGTTCTGTCTCTTTTGATCTTTGACCAGACCACAAAAGGAAATGAATACTACAATTCTCAACAGTATCCCGAGGCCCTCAGCGCGTACGAGGAAGCCGAGGTGGAGCATCCTGAAGCGCCTGAAGTCCACTACAATAAGGGCAACGCATTGTATAGGCAGGACATGTTCAATGAAGCCGCAGCCTCCTACCAGCAGGCCAT
>JABIQT010000529.1 GCA_018667995.1 Candidatus Latescibacterota bacterium | reverse complement strand
GGCGTGTACTCCAGCAGCCCAAGCGTGATCAGCAGGAAATTCCAGTCATGTATACTGTCTGCGCCACCGAGTAACGGTAGTTTCATGCTAATGGCATCCCCCGCATAGACGGATATATTGAGGAAGTTCTGCCCGACCCAGAACAGTATCAGGGCGGCGGAATATCGGTTCTCCTCGCGGTGGAAATGAACGACGAATGCAGTGGGTGCGAGCAGTTGAAACAGGCTTCCACCGATCATGTGCATGAAGTGTCCAAGTGGCAGAAGGATGACGTGACCAGCTTCATGGATAATCAGGTCGACGCCATCCAGAAATCGCCAATGGGAAGGGGCAGATGCCGTCTCAAGGAAGTAAGCTGCGGAAACTATAGCGATGATCAGTTTGGGAATATGAACGGTTTGTAGCATGCGGGATGCGCTGGCTTGTGAGAAGCGGGCCGTACCGGTACAGGTTGGTATGGAGGCTCTGCTGCCCCACAAGTTTATAGACTGTAGGATTCAACCAAAGTAGTTTCCTGCACGTCTCGCCGCTGGACCCAAGAACCATCACGTACATAGTGGACTGCGAAGGCCAGGCGAGCACGATCCTGCGAGGAGTTGGCGTATGATCCGTGAATCGTCATACTTGTAAAGAATACGCCCGCGCCCCGTGGTACGGTCAAGGGCACCAAGTCTTCTTGATCTATGCCGTCGATGGTAAACGAATAGAATTTCTGTGTCCATTCACGACCATCTGCCGACTTCATGTCGTGATCAGTCACCCAACTTGCGTGCTCTTCACTATCACGATTGAGGTGTGTATCGCGAAGATTCGTCTTGTGGCTGCCGGGCACGACCCACAGTCCGCCGTTTTCTGCATCGGTGTCGCTCATGGCAATCCAGCAAGCCATCAAGGTGTTTGGTTCTGTGGGCAGATAGTGGGTATCCTGATGCATGGCCACGCCTGCTCCGCCCTTCTTTTTACCATCCTTGGCGGGCGCCTTTGCCAGGTACATGGTCTGGACGATCCGCGGGGCACCATCGATGAGTTGGCTTGCGGCACCAGCTACGTTAGGATGTCGTGCGAGATAGTCCCACGCCGAATCTGTCAGATGAGTAGAAAGCCCGTTCCGAAGCTTCTCTGTGGCTGGATCCTGCTCATGGGTCAAAAAGGTAGATACTTCATCAGAGGTCAACAGGTCTGGAACCACAAGGTATCCGTTTGCTTCGTATTGTGCGATCTGATCGCCTGTCAATGTAATAGGACTGGACATAGATTATCGGTCACTTTCCTTGCGGCGCAGTTCAATTAATCCAATTTCTGGCGGACAGAACATCCTGGCAAACAGCCCGGATGCTCCGATACCGGAGCTCGTATAACCGTACATGTCATTGTGCCGCCATGTGCCATGGGTAAAGCGTCGTGGCGTTCTGGATTTGCTCATCAGAGGACCAATACCCGGTATCTGGATTTGTCCGGCATGGGTGTGTCCGCACAGATACAGCTGGTAGCCGAGGTCCGCCGCTTCCTCATAAATCTCTGGCGAGTGCGCCATCAGGATCTTGAATGCGTCGTCAGGAATCTCATGGTCGGCAGCAGGTAGGTCGTCGCATTTATAGTCGTGGGGATCGTCGACTCCTGCTATCCAGAGGCTGTCTTCGCCGATGCGTATTTCGACGGATTCGTTGATTAACATCCTTACACCAAGCGACTCGAGAAATGTGGCATTGGAAGCCAGGTCATGATTCCCCAGAATGCCTATACATCCTCCTCGGGATTTCACTCCTGAGATCACATGCTCCATATATTCATGAGCCTCGTGTTCGCCTTCGCCCACGCGAAACAGATAATCCCCCGTCAGCAGGCACAGATCGACCGGCACATCTTTGATCTGATCGTGGATATGATCGGCCAGTTCGGGACGGCAGTTTATGTGCAGGTCTGTCAAGTGGAGGATACGAAATCCATCAAATGCTGCCGGAAGAGATTCATACTCAAATACGAGCTTTCTATGCCAATGAGACATGGCATTTTTTGCGGCCCATCCCCGCAGTCCTGTGACGGCGAGGCCAACACGCAGAATCATGCCCGGGTCAACACAAGACCGCAGCAACGACATCTTATGGGCCTTGTACATCCTTGCCTCATGTCGCTGACGTTCCGCAAGGGCTCTGGACCGCCGACCCTTGCCATTCTGGCCACATTCCTCCAGGACTAAGGGCACATGGTGCGATGTTCTATCTTTTGACTCCGTCACTGACATGATACCTCTTTATTGCGATTCCGAAATAACCACGTTATATGCGCTTACCGAGATTCTTCGAGCAACTCCATCAGATACTTGCCATAGGCGTTCTTCAGCATAACCTGTGCAGTTTCTTCAAGCTGTGCGGCATCAATGTATCCCTGGTGAAATGCGATTTCCTCCACGCAGGCAATCTTTAATCCCTGGCGTTCCTGCACGGCCTGGACATAGCTGGAAGCCATCTGAAGCGCCTCGTGCGTGCCCGTGTCCAACCAGCAGAATCCGCGGCCTAGTTTCTCGACCTTAAGGGCCCCACGCTTGAGATATTCCACGTTTACATCTGTTATCTCCAACTCGCCACGCGGGGAAGGTGCGAGGTTCTGGGCAATGTCTACCACGCTGTTGTCGTAAAAATAGAGGCCGGTTACCGCATACCTCGATTTTGGATTCGCTGGTTTTTCTTCTATGCTGGTTGCTTTTCCTGATTCATCGAAGGCAACCACACCGTACCGTTCTGGATCGGTCACAGAATAACCGAAGACCAGGGCGCCATCGGATATTCCGCCAGCGCTCTGTAGGATTTTTCCAAGGCCATGGCCGTATAGAATGTTGTCACCCAGCACGAGAGAGACCGTGTCCTGACCAATAAACGGTGCCCCTATTGTAAACGCCTGTGCAATCCCCTCAGGACGTGCCTGTTCGGCATATGAAAAGGACATCCCTAACTGGGAGCCGTCTCCCAGTAATTCCTTGAATTGCGGAAGGTCGTGGGGGGTGGATATGATCAGAACCTCTCGAATTCCAGCTAACATCTGAATGGAGAGAGGGTAGTAAATCATTGGCTTATCGTAAATGGGCAGCAACTGCTTACTGACCACTCTCGTAAGCGGAAATAGCCGCGTGCCGGATCCACCGGCGAGTATAATACCTTTCAATTCAGAATGCCTCCATAAAGATCGTTTGCGGTGTCCTCTGCATAACATAAGGACGATTCAATATGACACCTATGATCCATATCACATTCAAAGGGCCAAAGACCTAAAATCAAGCGCGCAAACGCTTATATGTCAAGAAGATATTGGAATAGTGTTGCACACCGAAGGGGATAGTTATGAGCCATATACAGGGCTCATACGCCATATTCTGTGGTTCTTAGGAGGACAGATATGTATCGGATTTGGGTAGTCCGAGTTGAACTCGTGCCCTGGTTCAATTTCTGTCGTCTATTGCCTGGTTGTGATTCCGGTAAACGGATCCGCTTTTGATGACCATTAGAGGTACGAGCCTGTGACTGCCTGTTCTCGATTCACCACTGGAATCATCCAATTGGTACGTGCCGGTACGCAACTCGAAGACGACGGCATCTCCCCAGGAGCCGGGTGCGAGGGTTCCAATCTGGCCCGGCATATGAATGATATCGGCTGGAACGTTGGTCACACGCGATAGGGCATCGTCGAGCGACATGCCCAAGTGAAGGAATTTAGTGACAACCGATGCCAGGTCGTAAACTGGTCCATCCACGTTGTAGATGTGCAGATCGGATGAAATGGAGGTCGGCAGGACGCCCTGTTCCATCGCTGATTCCACAGTTTTCCAATTGAAGGAGCCAGCTCCATGCCCCACATCGAAAACGATACCTCGCTCCAGTGCGTCAAATACCGAATCCCGAATGCGTCCCCCACCATCCATAATACCACACCGGCTGCCATGATAGCAGTGCGTGAGTATATCCCCTCTCTTCATCACATTCAAAATGTCGTCAATTGAGTCGCACCATGCGTCCTGTGGGTGGATCATTATGGGGAGCCCTGCCGCATCGGCGGCTTCACGGGCTTTATGAAGCGGAGTCATGCCAGAACGTTCACTGACAATGCTTCCTCTGGTCAGTCTCACCTTAATGCCCAGAATCAGATCTCGATTGTCTTCAATCATTGCGAGGGCCTTTTCCACATTTGCATATTCCGGAATCTCAAACTCTCCTATGTCGGCTGATAGCATACCTTGGGAGGAGATGTTCAGCTGAGCGAGAATTCGAGTGTCACTGATCTCGATTACGTATTTTCGGAATCCTGGAAACGTATCTGCCCCTGCCGAGCCGGCATCGACTACTGTGGTGGCGCCACGTGACAGACAGGTTGTATCTGGATCAATTCCAAAATGGCTCACACCGGGGAATACATGCACGTGAAGGTCTATCAGTCCCGGAGTGACGAGATGTCCGTCGGCTTGCACGGTCTCTCTGGACTCATTCGGAGAGATGTTATTTTCAACCGCCGCGACACTGCCCTGCGAAAAAGCAACATCCTTGCGTTCGTGGAGATTCTGAGCCGGATCTACAAGAATCCCACCCTTTATCAGCAAGTCGTAGGCCATCCGTTTCACCTCCGGTCGGTTACCATTTCTCTATGCCACCCAGCAACAGTTTCTGTTCGGGGGAACCGTTCTCACGCAACGCGGTCACTCGGGGCCCGTCAAAGGGTTCGCGGGATTTCATCCAGGCATTCTGGTAGCACATCAGACACACTCGGCGGCAGATCTCCGAGTTGTTGGCCATGCCACGATGGTAGAGCCAACCATCAAACATCACGGCCTGGCCCGGTTTGGCGAATACAATCTTCTCGTCAGGGAAGGTGGGGTGGCCCTCCGGAGGGCGAAACAGGGCTCGGTGACTGCCTGGTACGATGGCTATGGGGCCATTCTCTGTGGTCAATTCGTCGAGGAAGTAACCACAATTGATTTGTCCGGGTGTGCTACCATAGGGCGTACCATCGGGGTCCATGGGCCAGGGGCCGTCGCGGTGCCAGCTCTGCTCATTGGCGCCCGGGGAAGTCACGCGAGCCGTGGCACTGTGTAGCTGAACACAGTTTCCGAGAATCGCATTCATGCGAAGCATGACGGTCGGATTGTCCAGGAGGAAAGCAAAGCGATCATCCTCCTCCAGTAGCTGATGAATGAACTGGCCTTCCTGCCGTTCGGATTTCTCCTGACCGCCAAATGCAGCATCCAGAGCCGTTCGCAGTGTCTCGACTTGATCCAGAGAGATTGCGTCTTCCACCACGAGGTAACCCCACTTGAGAAAGTAGGCGACCTCACGACTGAGTTCCGGAGTGAGAGAGGGATTCATGTGTTGTGGAATCATGGACGGCTCAGTCATTCAAGAACTCCCTGATCTGGCGAATGTACCGGGTGGTAATATGGTATTGAAGAGTGTGTTCCGGTTTTCAGACTGCAGGCGGTCAGTCTAAGAGGTAATGTGCGAAAGCACGACAATGACACGCATCAGTTCTTTAGTCGTCAAAGAAACCTAGGTCCTCCTGAGTGACCTGTCTGGCGACTTCCTCATCAAGCGTTACACCCAGTCCAGGCGTGGTAGTGACATCCATGTGCCCGTCTGTAATGAGGTCCCTTTCCACCGTTAGTGTATTCCAGATCTCATTGTCAAGATGGTGAAATTCGAGTGCCAGGAAATTGGGGGATGCGGCGCATACATGGCTCATGTGGACGGTGCCGATGGGACCACATATATTGTGAGGTGCCAGCGGAATGTAATACATGTCCGCCATATCTGCGATGCGACGTCCCTCCAGCAAACCACCAGCCTTGGCCATGTCAGGTGAGACGATATCTGCAGCCTGGTTCTGTATTAACTCACGAAAACCATATCGCGTATAGAAGTTCTCACCCGTGCAGATAGGTGTGCGTGTAGACTGGGTGACCTTTGCCATGGCCTCGACATTTTCCGGCGGCGTCGGATCTTCGAGCCATAGAAGATCAAGATCTTCGAAGGCATAGGCCACCTTGAGAATGTCGGAGGGGGCGTAATTCCAGTGTGCGTCAATGGCCAGATCTGTATTGGGGTCGAGCGCCTCTCGCATGGCAGTTACGACTTCAACAAAGTGCGCGATATCGTTATTGCTAATGCAGCGGTTGTATTTGTCGCGTTGGGATGGTCGCGGATCTATATCGAATTTTATGGCGTCGAATCCACGGGCTTCAGCCGCCCGAGCCGTGTCCGCATAGGATTCAGGTGTCTCCTCTGCGCCCGCATGACAATCGTTATACATGCGGATCTTGTCGCGGAATTTACCGCCGAGAAGCTGCCAGATCGGAGTACCAATGGCCTGTCCCGTTATATCCCATAGCGCCATCTCGATGCCGCTGATGGCACTCATGACCGCCCCCTGGTAGAATCCCGAAGCCGACATGCACTTCATCATATCACGAAACAGTTTGTCGACATTGCGCGGATCCTGTCCCAGAAGAACCCTTGTCAATCTCCCGTCTACGGCGATGTGATGGACGCCGGCGCCGTGGTAGGCCTCACCAATACCTGTGATTCCCTCATCGGTTTTTACTTTGACAAGGACCCAGGGGAAGGGCGTCAGTAGAACCGATTTGACAGACGTTATTTTCATTTGTCCAACTCCAAGATTTGTACGGATATGGAGAATATCTATGCTCTCGTATGCTGCATCACGACCGTGATTGGCTCCGTATGAAGTGGGGCCGTCCTCCGATCCGAAGGATGGGATCAAGCGAGTCTGGTCAGCATGTCACGGTTATTCAGGAGCGGTTGAGATTCGCTCAGAAAGGCGTCGAGTAGTTGGCCGGGCGTACACTCTGTGGTGTCGATTTTTACCTTGCGACTTATCCACGACAGACGGACTTCTTCCTCAAAGCGCCCAAGTATCTCCGGCACATCTCCTTCGCCCACGAGTTGGTGTGGATGTGGATCCGACCGCATACGTTCCTGGAGTTTCTCTGCGGAAGCCGTTAAATGAACGAGGATGGTATCATCGGGCATCTCCGGCTCATATTCCCGTACCTCAATATTGATTCCAGGATAGTAATACCTTGGCCCATAGACCATCTCTTCTATGTGGAAGCCCCCTAGAAGTATGTGTTCGAACCTATGGAGGAGTCGCACATGATAGACGAGCTGAAAGCGCTGAAATCGTTCTTTGATGGCCGGTAACATACTTAGCATCGCTGATTGTTCATCCTGGCTCAAATGGTACGCATCTGGAATGGTAAAATGGTCATCCAAGTGGTGGTGTACCCCACGGGAATTCCCCCATTCATTAATCCCATTGATCAACGTCGTTACCCCTGAATACTCACAACCAACCACTACTACACGCATGCGTTCTCCTCTTCCCGAATCGGGATAGTCGTGTGGTTCTAAACTTTCCGGTCATAGCAGACCCATTCCACGTTATTTCCTTCAGGGTCGTATACGTAGACGGAACGCCAGTGAACCCAATCGTGTTCGGCAGTCCTGATCTCCATGCCAAGGTTCTTCAGACGCTGTTTCTCAGCCGCATAGTCTTCCAGGTCTATCTCAAATGCCAAATGATCTACGGTAGAGTGCGCCGCACGCAATCCTTGGTAATTGGGATCGCTCGATCTATCGAACAGAGCGAGAACCTGAACATGGCCACCGTAACCTTCCGCGATACGAAAGAAAGCGCTATCGTCGAAGCGGCGCAATAGCTCCAGGCCGACCACATTTTCGTAGAATTGCTGCATCACGTCCAGATTTTCTACACGAAGTGCGATCTCGCCCAGGCCGCGGATTGGAGATGGCGGCTGTGTTTTCACGCGGTCGCCTCCTCATACGACTGCGTATACTTCTGCAATGCCTTCAGGTCGAGTTCGCAACCCAAGCCCGGCTTCATAGGCGTAGGGACATATCCGTCGACGAATTCGATGGGCTCCACAATCAGGTCGTCCTCTCTGGTCCAGCTTCCTACAAAGTCCGAGGCCATGGTGCAATTGGGGGCTGCGGCGGCGGCATGCACGAAGGACGTATCACAGATCCCGAGATCATTGCCTGAGCCGTGCCAGCAGGGCAGGTTGGCAGCAGCTGCAACCGCTGCGTTTCGTTGGTAGCCGAAGAGGCTACCTCCCAAATTCACACAGTCGACTACTCCCCGTCCGGCATCTGCCTGCAGAGCGCGTATGATGCCCGGTCCGTCGCCCAGGTGCATTGCCAGGGGAAACGGAATGGCCTCATGAATTTTCTCGTAACCTTCTATATCCGTTTTAGGAATCGGATCCTCGAATACCTCCACGTTTCCCAGTGGTTCAAGCTGCAGGGCAAGTTCTATGGCCTGTTCCGCCGTAAAGAATCTCTCATTCGGATCGACCGTCACTTTGAATTCCGGTCCACCTACCTCCCGCATGGCTTTCAGGCGTTCGTACATGGGTTCCTGAATTCGGCACTTGATTTTGACTCCCTTGAATCCGTGCTCGAGAGCTCGAGCCACCGCTCTCTTTCCGTCCTCCGGGGTTTGGTGCCCCATCCAGTAGTCAGCCCGTACCCGACTCCTCGCGGCCCCGCCCAGCAAACTATGTACAGGTAGGCCACGGATATGTCCTACCAGGTCCATCACGGCCATTTCATAAGCGTCGTATGATGGGCCTGTTCCTACCTTGGGGACGTCCTCCGAGCCATCGGAAGCACTTCCAAATATGTCCTGCAGCACGAGCGCCTCGGGATCCTTACCGACGATTTTCTGCGCACCCTCCCGGACTTGCTCGATCTGCATTCCTCTTCCAGTTTCCCCCAGGCCCGAGTACTCGGTATCCGTATTGATACGAATGAGATGCTTCGGAACCTGATCCCATCCCGTATCTGATACATACTCTGGGCTGTGCACCCTGCCAGGAATAGTTGGTACTATTACGGTCCAAATGCTAACGGATGTGATCTTCATATAATCCTCATACTGTTGTGGTAGTCTGGACGGCTTGGTCAGGCCCAGCTTGCCATGAATTCTGAGAGTCCAAAATTCGGTGGCATGTCATTGAAATTGTACTTCATGGGACCTGACTGGAATCCAGGCACGAATTGCTCACCCTCGGATTGGATTGCCTGGTCCAACTCCGAGAATCGCTGCCAGAGTGTTTCGATTTCCGTCTCACTGAACCGGGTGGCGAGCTTCCCGTCCTGTGAAATATCGCCACCGTAAGCTTCGCGTTTTGGATGCGTCCCAAACCTCAGTTTGTAGACGATTTTGGACAGCAGGACGCAGCAGACTATTCTGCC
>JABIQT010000305.1 GCA_018667995.1 Candidatus Latescibacterota bacterium | reverse complement strand
GCTATTGACCGGGCTGGCGCAGGGAATGACCATAGAGAGTCACATAGCAGACGGTACCATGCGCATCGTCATTTTCAGTGCCGATGGCCACAGCATCAATGTGGGCAATGGGGCGCTGTTCCATATTCCGGTGACCATGATCAATGGAAGTGCGGCGGGCGCCTCATTCACGCTTTCCAATGTTCTAGTAGCGGACGCCCAGGCTCATATGGTTGCGGTGGACGTGCGCACGGATGCGCTGAAGGCCACAGCCACTCCGAGTAGTTTTGCACTCGGGACCAACAGTCCAAACCCATTCAATCCTGCAACCACCATATCCTACGAGGTGCCGGCCCCCGCACACATCACACTGACCGTCTACAATCTCCTGGGCCAGGAAGTGGTGCGGCTTGTGAATACGGATCTGGCACCTGGACGATATTCCGTGGTCTGGAACGGTGCAAACGCATCAGGCAGTATAGTGGCATCGGGCGTTTATCTGTACCGGTTGACGGGAAGTACGGGATACAGCGAAACGAAGCGCATGCTGTTGCTCAAGTAGGCGTCGAGACTTCCAGGACAGGATGAGGTGTGTGCTTACTTGGTGCTGCGCCTACCCTCTTCTTACCAACAGAAGCCCCCCCGCTGGTGGAGGTAGCAATGCTACTCGCCCGACGGGGGTTCCGTATGGTTTGAGGAAATGTAGTAGGTACGCGTGCTGGCGAAGTGCCTAGGGCGACGTTACTAAACAGGTCGAGATGCCCTTTACCTGCTTTACTAAGCGCTTGTCGAATGTCATGAAATGACTGTGACTCTCGCTCAGCGATAGATGCGGGGATCCGAGACGCTGACATTCTTTAATCCAAGAAGATCTGTGAAGGCCTGACAAATAGCAGACCGCTGGAATCCGTATGCGTATCGCAGGACCCATTCGGTTTCCAGCAGTACGGTATCGGTAATGAAAACTTCAGAGGTCTCAAAAACACGAATCGCAAGCGTGTGCTGAATGTCATCGTCACGTGTCAATAGCCGAACGATGGCATTGGTGTCAACTGATATTACATTGATCCTCCAGAATCCCTTTGCGTATTGCATCATCCATTTCGTCGAGGGAATTTGCCGGACCTGAATACTTCAGGCATCCGGCTACGTTCTTGAGTTCGGTCTGTTCGAATGGATTTCTTGGCTTCAACAGAATCCCGTCGTCGACCTCGACCACGACCAGCTCCTGACCGGCCTCCCAATGCTGGGCCGATCGGACCGCCTTCGGGATTATGACCTGCCCCTTGCTTGATAGCTTTGTATATACCATGCATAGCCTCCTTTGGGGTTACATACACACGCAACATAGTAAGACAAAAGTAAGACACCATCGAGGTATTACTGAGCTGAGTCCGTATTCGCCCTGTTCCATTGTAACGGAGTCCAGACCACATGAAAATCACACACGTTGAGACCGTCAGGATATCCGAGATGCGGCACGGAGAACTGGGGTACCTGATAATCGTCCACACAGACCTGGGCATCGACGGCCTCGGAGAAGTGGCCGCGGACTGCCACCCGTCCGCAGTAGCACACTGTATTCGCCGCATGGACCTCGCCGGTCTCGATCCCATGCGCATTGAGGCCTTCTGGCAGAAGTTTCACGATGGGAGCTTCTGGCGGGGCGGCCCTATCTGGACCAGTGCCGTCAGCGGCGTGGAGCAAGCACTCTGGGATATTAAGGGCAAGGCCTTGGGTGCCCCGGTGTACGAGCTGGTGGGCGGCGCCGTTCGAGACCGCATCAAACTCTACACGCACACGCGCATGGGCAATGAATCACCGGAGGAATTTGGCCAGGCAGCGGCTGAGGCGGTGGCCGAAGGTTTTCATGCGCTGAAGTTCGATCCGCTGGGTACTGCCAATCAACGTATGGACGCCTCTGAAATGCGCCTCGCCGAAAGCCGAATCCGGGCTACCCGTGAAGCAGCAGGCGAGGACATCGATATCCTGATTGAGGGGCATGGCCGATTGAGTCCCGCCATGGCCATTCAGATGGCACAGCGGATGGAACCCTACGAACCGTTCTTTTTCGAGGAGCCCGTGGCGCCCGACAATGTAGCCGAATTGGCGAGAGTTTCCGCATCCATCAATATCCCGGTAGCATCAGGGGAGCGGCTCTACACCAGATGGATGTTCCGCGAGTTGCTGGAGTCACAGGCTGTGGACTACATCCAGCCGGACCTCTGCCACTGCGGTGGCTTCGCCGAAGCCAGAAAGATCGCCGCCATGGCGGAGGTCTATCATATCCGTGTCACGCCCCACAATCCAAACGGACCCATATCGACCCTGGTGGGCCTGCACCTCGGGGCCTGTACACCCAACTTTGAGATGCTCGAGTATGGCCAGGACGATGAGGAAAAAGTGCGGCTGCTTTTGCACATGCCGGAAGTTGTAGACGGCCACATGGCCATTCCCACGCGACCCGGCTGGGGTGTTGAAGTCAGCGAGGATATTCTATCGCGGTTCCGAGTAGAGACCGATAGCGCCCAGTGATGTGCCCGTCCGGTATATGCGGGGTTTTCGATTTACAGGAACCAGGTATATCAGCTTCGATTTGATACGGAGATGAGCTTACGAGCAGGTAGGCGTATTACCCACGGGGAAAGGCGTTCATGCCCACGGAACTGGAAGAATACCTCTTTGATCTTCAAGGCTATCTCGTGCTGGAGAAGGCGATTGCCTCGGATCATATCTCGAAGCTGAATGCGGTTCTCGACACCTATCAGGACATGCCGTCTGATTCGTGGCGAGGCAATGTGCATCGCGTACTGGATAACACGCGCAGCATACATATCCACAACGTATTCGAGATGGGGAAGCCCTACGAACAGCTCATCGACCACCGTGCGTGGATACCATATCTGGAGCGGTTCGTAGGGGGAGACGACGGCTTATTTATCGACGAGTCCTTTGCCGACCTACGTGATTCAGGCCATGCTTCGCCATTGCATTCCGGGGCGCACAAGCGCCGAATACGTACCCAGTACCGCTTTCACAATAATGAATTTCGCTGCGGCCAGATCAACATCCTGCTGGCCCTGACCGATGTAGGAGATGGCGACGGCCCCACCATGATCATCCCCGGCAGTCACAAATCAAACCTGATCCATCCGGCCTTCCGCGAACGCCCCGAATCCCTCGACGAGGTGGCTGGCGCCATCAAGGTACCACTGAATGCCGGAGACGCAGTACTATTCGTAGATTGCGCCGCGCATGGCGCCGCACTTCGCACCAAAGCCGGTCAGCGCCGCATGCTGATTATACGTTACGGCCCCCAGTGGGCCAATGACCGCTACGGCTATGTTCCAAGCGACGCACTACTTTCTCGCTTGACCACAGAACGCCGAAAGATCATCCAACCGGTACCCCCCAAGCGCCCACCTGGGTCATAGGCCCGTAAAACCTATTACGATACTCGCCCAATAGGAATGGCCAAGTAGCATCGGTAGGCCATCTGCCTTTATATGTTTTGGACGGTCGCTATGACGTAGGGACGGACCGGAGAATATCACACCGGGAAGGCATCCGTGTAGAACAGAGTGGAATCCAAACTGACAAGGTACCTCATCTCAGCGAAGACTGCCCGTGGGCCAGGCTCTCGACACGTCCAGCCGGCGTGACGTGCACATAGTCGAGCTTTCTCTGCAGCTCTTTGATGGTGGAGGCGCCCGCATAGGTCAGGCCAGACCGAAGACCACCGATGATGTCTGCGATGATGGCATCTTCCGTCTCGGTGTAGGGCACCTCAAGGGCCACACCTTCCGCGGTCTTCCATTCGGCCACGCCGCCATGGAAATCGTTCTGAGCCTCCCGACTGGCCATGCCGCGGTACTGCTTGAACTTCACCTCATGCCCCGTTTCGTTCATGCGTGTGATCACCTCACCGGGTGTGGGCCTGGTACCAGCCAGCATGCTGCCGACCATGACGAAATCCGCACCGAATGCCAGTGCCTTCACAATATCTCCGGACGCCCGAATGCCGCCATCGGCAATAATGGATCGGTCCACACGCGCACACTCCTTAATGGCCGTCAGGTTCGGCACGCCGAAGCCCGTCTTAATCCGCGTGGTGCACACGGAGCCACCACCGATGCCGACTTTAATGAGGTCCGCGCCGCAAGACGCCAGATAGTCGGCCCCAGCGTAAGTGGCCACGTTTCCGGCCATGATACAGGCTGCATCTCCGAGCAATTACTTCATATTCTTGAGGGTGCGTCCAACGTATTTCGCGTGGGCATGCGCCACATCCACACAAAAAAGCTCAGCCCCCGCATCACGGAGCGCCTCTGTGCGGACCAATTCTTCTTCGGAGCACCCCACAGAGACAAAGGCCGGGTACTGGCATGCTTGGATTTCCTCCACATTACGCTCGATGGTCATGAAACGATGCAGCACGCCCGCACCACCCTTCGCACCGATAAAATTGGCCATGGTCGACTCGGTAATGGTATCCATATTGGAAGTCATCAATGGGAGCTCAAGGGAAAGCCTGCCCAAGCGATCCGTGATGGACGTGTCGACGATGCTGCGGGATTCCCAGTGGTTATAGGACGGCACGAGCAGCACGTCGTCGTAGGTAATAGCTTCGTTCATGTTAGTCTCCCAGAGCAGCGATTCAGCGGCGCGTCATAACAGGCGCCACCGCTCGATATATGATATTTGAGATTATCACCGGGGATCCAGCACCGATGAAGGAGATATCGGTTATCTTTCCCGGTGCCCTTAGGCACCTTGGACACTATATATTCTATTATCGAACTTACGTACTATAGAGACTAAACAGTAGCAGCTATTACAAGTATCGGTGTGATCGATATCTCCCATTACATAAAAATCTGCGGCGAGATCACCTGATGCATGCTGCCAAAACGACCGTTCATATTACGCTGTAGGGTATTCGACGTTTTGGCGAATCGCTCCACGAT
>JABIQT010000223.1 GCA_018667995.1 Candidatus Latescibacterota bacterium | reverse complement strand
GCGGAACTGTTGCGCCCTGGCTTCACGTCGTCCAACGACTTTAGATCTCCGTAGGATGGGAACAGAACTGAAAAGCCCGGAGGCAATCAACTTAGATGCCTCCGGGCCACTCTCTTTCATCTCTGCTCTAACTTATCCTGCAAAGATAGCCCTGTTCGAAATACCACTATTATATTGAGGCTGCTGAATTCCACCCATGAACTGAGCGGTTCGTCCTGCTGGCGACCATCCATCGTAGTAGGCTGTGAATGACTCATTGAATGTCTTTATCCACTCACGGCTGGCTGCGGACGTCTCCTGGGTGATCACATAGGCATTATTGAAGATACCATCTTCTTTGAGTCCATTTCCTCCGGCCTCTTTTACACGTCCATCGATGGTACCCAACATTGCAGATGCGTCGTCTCCGCCCACCGCACTTACCATTACCTCTGTGACTCCGCCATATTTAATCGCGTTCCAGGTGCTGAATCCATCTTCGAGCTCACCTGATCTGATGATCTCCACATCACCGGAAACGACTCTTGGTTGGGGCTCAACCACGCCATCCAAATTCGGTATTCGCGAAACGGGATAAATCAAACCGGCAGGTCTATTGTCGCCGAAATAGTCTTCGAATGCTTTTCTGACCGTATTGATTCTCTCCCATGTTTTGTCGGGAGCATCGTCTACTGCCACCAGAATCTCCATGAAAACAGTCTGACTCTTGAAGTCTATTCCCTGTTCCGCGAATCCCTTCGCATACATTTCATCGAAAACGAACTCGGTCTCTTTCGCCACATCCGGCCCTAGTGTGGTGATAAGTTCATCACCTTTCTTGTGCATCACGGAAGCGCCACTCGGCTGGTGATCCACCCAGTATCCGTAGTCAATCTTGCCGCCCCCAATTTGTACGTTTGCACCGCTGGCGGCCTTGATCTGAACTTCGAACAACGATACTGGGTCAGGGAATCCCTCGGGATGCGTGAATCTAGCCATACGATTTGAACGAAGCGGTCCGCCGGTAACCTTATCTATCATAGCACCGTAAACGGCGTTAAAGTCATCCTTGAAGCGGTCACACTCGTCTCGGTCCCCCGAAGGTGTCGTCCAGAGCACATCCGTCTTATAGACGTCCGACCAATTAACTCCACATACCTGAAGCGCAGCATTGAGATTCTCAATCGTGCCAAACCACTCGGATCCTATGTCGTTGGGATACTGAGTGCCCACATTACCGCTTGGTTCAATCAGTCTGACAACATTATTCTGATCGTCTCTATAAATCACTTCTGTAGGATTTGAGAAAATCGTGATCGGCTTGTGGCGAATGATGTTTACCTGGGCCATGAAGAAATCCTTCAATTGAAAGGTGGTAGGGAAAAACGATTTAGTCTCTTAACGAGGAATTTGAATCGTTTAAAATACAGCAATGCTGAGATTCTGACAATAGGCGGCTGTAAATTTCCGTGTGCAGTCGCCTCCCTCTGGAGCAGAGAGCTTTTCTTTCTGGCAAAATCGTCACGAGAACCAGAGATTTCGCTGATCCGGAAACCTGCACTACCTGATTCTTGCAGGCAAACCGTTTGGCATGCCATCAATGGTAAACAGCTTGATTTCTTAGTCAATCTGTCATATATTCGCGGTCGTTTTAGTGTCTGTTTCGTAATACTCAATGGTTAAATGAACTGGTAACTAATGAACATACTTGTCACGGGTGGAGCGGGTTTTATCGGCTGTAATCTTACCAGCCGGTTGATTCGTGACGGACATGATGTAGTTGTTTTTGACAATCTTTCGAGGCCTGGAACCCGACACAACATAGCATGGCTTGAGGCGCAGGGAGTATTTACCCTTCGGGAGCAGGACATCACAGATTCGTCTGCCCTGGCCAGCGTATTCCGGGATCATGAATTCAGCACAGTCATACATCTGGCCGGCCAGGTTGCCGTCACGACGTCCGTGGCCGATCCGAGAAGCGATTTCAATAGCAATGCGCTGGGCACCTTTAATGTGCTTGAAGCGACGCGTCAGAGCGGCCAGAACTGTACATTTCTCTATTCCTCTACAAATAAGGTCTATGGAGGAATGGAGCAGATAGCGATAGTCGAGAAAGAGGGACGATATTGCTATGACAGTTATCCCTCAGGAATCCCCGAAGAAGCTCCTCTGGACTTTCATTCCCCCTACGGATGTTCGAAAGGTGCTGGCGATCAGTATGTCCGGGACTACGCCCGAATCTATGGTATGAGAACGGTTGTATTCAGGCAGAGCTGCATATACGGTCCCCACCAGATGGGCGTCGAGGACCAGGGGTGGCTTGCGTGGTTTGCTATTGCCGTTTTGTCCGGAAATCCTATCACAATCTATGGTGATGGACGACAGGTGCGCGATGTGCTCTACGTGGATGATCTGATCGAGGCTTACCTGGCTGCTATTGAACGTATAGACGACGTTGCAGGCCAGGTGTTTAACATCGGCGGGGGACCGGAAAACACGTTGGCCATCTGGGCAGGCTATGGTCCGATGCTCGAGAAGCAGCTCGACCAGACAATCCCAGTTGAGTTTGATGACTGGCGACCGGGAGATCAGCGCGTTTTCATCTCGAACATAGAAAAAGCCGGTCGGCTCCTTGGCTGGCAGCCGAAGTACGGGCCGGAGCATGGCGTGCCGCTAATGGTGGATTGGATCGTGGACAATAAGGAGCTATTCGTGAATAATAGCCTCCACACTGGTGATTCGGGGACTTGATGAAGATAATAGTCGTGGCGAGCGCTCGGCCCAATTTCATGAAAGTCGCTCCTATTCTGGCTGAGCTACGACGAACACCCGACCGTTTTGAGCCGGTATTCGTGCACACGGGACAGCATTATGACGCCAAGATGTCAGAGTCGTTTCTAAATGACCTTGGATTAGGGCAACCTGATATATCCATGGGAATTGGCTCTGGCAGCCAGGCCGTTATGACTGCTCGGACCATGGAGTCCTTCGAGACCGTTATCCTTGACGAAAAACCCGATATGGTTGTGGTGGTAGGCGATGTTACCCCCACGATGGCCTGCACGCTCGTCTGTGCGAAGCTCATGATTCCAGTCGCACACGTCGAAGCCGGACTTCGTAGCTTCGATAGGGGCATGCCCGAAGAGATAAACCGGATTGTCACAGATGGTATAGCAGACTTGTTGCTGACTCCTTCCCCTGAAGCCGATCAGCAGCTGATCCGCGAGGGCGTTTCGGCCGATCGTATTCACTTTGTGGGCAATGTCATGATCGATACCCTTGTAAAATGCATGCCCAAGATCGAAAAATCCACGGTCATAGACTCGTTAGGGCTCGAAGCGCAGGCATTTGCACTGTTGACCCTCCACCGCCCATCCAACGTTGACTCCAGCGAACCGCTGGAGGAGATTCTGGATGCTCTGGTCGTAATTGGCGAGAAACTGCCTATAGTGTTTTCCGTGCACCCACGAACCCGTAAGATGATCGACGAGTTCAATCTTCGTGAACGGTTAGAGGCTATACCTAACTTGATCGATCTTCAGCCCCAGCCATACTTCGACTTCCTGCAGCTTCAGAGGTCGGCACGCCTTGTCTTGACAGATTCGGGCGGTGTACAGGAAGAGACCACGTTTCTCGGCATCCCCTGCCTCACGCTGCGTGAAAATACGGAACGCCCCGTTACGATTACCTCCGGAACCAATGTGCTGACGGGACCCCACCGAGACGCCATTGTCCAGGAAGCCTCACAGGTCCTCTCAGGCTCCGCGAAAAGCGGCCAGATTCCAGATCTGTGGGATGGGAAAGCCGCTGAGCGTATCGTTGCTGTCCTCTCCCAGTATTTGTAGGCTACCCCCACCCTACCTCTCAAAACTCGCTATTTCAAAATATACATACAGTGTATGTTTTTATATAATGCGCGTAAGACGTTGAAATTAAACAACTTCTCCTGTAAATGTATTGATTGTTGTATGAATTTTAATACAAATCCAGATCTCAAGTGCTGATGAGAGTAATGAATTTCCATACATTCTCGTTGGCTTAGACATTGAAAATACACGACTTGGGATTGTTGTGGTCGCCTCATTAGTCTCCACTTGCCCTGTTGGCATTGATATTGCGATATAACTCAGGTATTGGTGCAAGATACCGTCTTATATCCGAATATATCTAGTAAGAATGTGTAGTAGCATTCTGCATAAACCCCCCAGGCAAGGGAGTAAATCATGGCAATTGTTGACGATCGCACATGGCAGTGTGTGGAGCCCTTTTTTCCGGCGCCGAAACCGCGTCGAGCAAGATGCCCGGGACGCCTTCCAATCGATAATAGGAAGACGCTGAACGGCATCCTTTTTGTCCTCAAGACTGGAATTCCTTGGGAAGCACTTCCCGTGGAGTTGGAATATGGTTCTGGAGTAACTTGTTGGCGAAGACTCCGAGAGTGGCGTCTATCGGGGGTATGGGGAAAATTGCTGCCTTTTCTGCTTACTCAGCTAAACGACT
>JABIQT010001165.1 GCA_018667995.1 Candidatus Latescibacterota bacterium | reverse complement strand
GCTGGAAGTTCCAAACCGGCCTTAAGGTGGGCGGGATCATGGCTGGATAGTTGGGTGCAGAAAAGCTCGTTTCCCTCCAGATCCAGCACTGCGACCACCTTGAACTGATCGTGACGAACGACCACGTTATCAATGAGTCGTTGTCGCTCAATAGGTGTCGTATCAAGCATGCCCATATTGTCGGCAACTTGACTGACTACGTTTTGAGCCTGTTCGATATAAAGCCTGATCTCATTACTCGCACGTTTTGCCACCTCGAAATTGCCATCGGATACGGTGGTCTCTATGGATTCTCTGGTGGTCTGAATGAGAAGAATACCGAGGATCAATACAGGTATAGTGGCGAGTGAAATATGCGACAGGAGGAGTCGCGGACGGAGCCTCTCACGTAGATTCATCACAGACATCCATCTATCGGGGGTCAGTGAGAATATACCAGGATGCCGGTGAGTTGAGCGCGGAGCCCGGTAAACCGATGTTTTGAAAGCGAGGATCGTAGGCGATATATTCCCGCTCAAAGTTAAACAGGAAAGTGCAGGGTTGATCACGACTCAGGAGTAGCTGCAATTGCTGATAGATTGGTAGCGCGCGAGCCGGTTCAGTGATGCCGTAGAGGAAGCTGATGTTACGGTCCACCTGACGATTCTCGTAACGGAGCATATTAAATCCGAGCGCAATACTTTCGGAGTGGAATACGGCATAGAAATCATCAGGGGTTGATTCAAATGGTTGGGAGAAGAGTGCAGCGTCGTATGCGCCGAGACGCATGCGTTGCACGAGCTCCTTAAGTTCGACCGGAACGGGTCTGACATCTACACCTATATTGTTCAGGTTCATCTTTATGACGCGGACCAACTTCTCGGATGTAAGAGACCCTTTCGGAAAGAGCAGTTCGAAGCTGAAGTTTCGGCCGCCCCTTCCCAAGATGCCCGTATCGTTGGCATCCTGCCATCCTGAGTCTTGGAGCAACTCGATGGCCTTCTGAGGATCGTATTTGAGATGGTTTGCGCCGCCGTAGGCCCAGAATTTTGTCTCGACAGGCCCGTCCATAACAGATCCTGATCCCGGGGCGATTACCTGCTGGAGAATCCGCTCGCGGTCTATGGCATGGGTCATTGCTCGTCTTACATCGGCATCACCGAACAGCGGTCTACCGTGGTTGTAGAATATGGCCTCGAATGCCTTGTGAATCGGATCCACTGCCTGTAGTTTTGCATCAGGGCGGGCTCGCTTCATGTCCCGGAAACTACTGGTCCGGTCCATCTCCACGATATCAACTTCATGTAGCACGAACGCGGCCATCAATTCATCGGAGGTGGGAAAGAACTTGTAGACGATACGATCAAGGTTGGGCCAACCGTGATGCCATCCTCGATTGGCTCTCAACGTGATGGAATCATGGCTCTGCTTCGACTCTAAGGTATAAGGACCCAGGCCAATCGGGCGTGGAGGCTTTGGTGTAGACGAAACGCCTGCGAAGGCCCGTTGACGCATCTCGTATCTCGGAATGATTGGTAGTGTTGTCAACGCCTCCGGAAAAGCTGCTACGGGCTCTTTCATTACGAATGCCACGGTCCAGGGGTCGTGTTTTTCCACACGCTCGATATTTCGAAAATACCTATAGAAAATAGGATCGTACCGTCTCGAGTCTTTGTAGAGATTGTAGGTAAATACAACATCGTCAGCCTTTAGCGGTTCGCCATCATGAAAGCTGATATCGGGGCGCAATTGGAATACCCAGATCTTGCCGTCTCGGTTCCTCGTGGGCATCAGGGCCAAGCCAGCGGTGAGCTCGCCCGATCTGTCCCGCCGGAGCAGACCATGGCCGTAAATCAGGTTGGCGATTTCCTTCTCTACGCCCAGACTGAGGTAAAGGGGATGAAATACTAGGGTTCCGACACCAACCTTGCCTATGGTGAGCGTGCCACCTGACCGAAAATTCCGTGGGGCATTCTGGGAATTAGCCGGAAGGGAGCACAGCATAACCATCAACGCTGCTATCGCGATATAGCGATTCTGAGGGGCTGTCCATGTTCGGGTGATCAGGTACATCACCACCTCGTCAGGTCAATGATGCCGTCATTACGCAATTATCATTCGTGGAGAATGTACGTTCAGGCACAAGGAAGGTCTGCATACGGCAGTGTCTATTAAGCCAAATGCTACTCGGTATTGGATGTCCTGTCAAGAACTTTTCTTTCACGGAAATTACTGGTAATTAACCGTTAAGGTGCCGCTTTTGTAGGTTGAGCCGTTCGACACGGCAGTCAGGCATCACTCAATTTCTATACGCGCAATCTTCGTCCAGGGAGACCTTGTGTCTTCTGTCCTCAAATGGCTTGTGATAGATCATATACGGTATATAATTGACAGATTCCTTAAGTGTACAAGGACCATATGCCACCAGGAGTGATTATGCCCAAGGTCGACCGTCCAAACGTTGTTGTCTTCTTCACAGATCAACAGAGGTGGGATACTACAGGTGTCCATGGCAATCCTCTCGGGCTAACCCCAAATTTTGACAGAATGGCCCAGAGCGGAACCCACCTCTACAATGCAGTAACGTGCCAACCAGTGTGCGGTCCAGCTCGTTCATGTTTCCAGACAGGACAGTATGCGACGTCGACAGGTTGCTTCAAGAACGGCATCGCACTACCAACGGATGTGCCCACTCTTGGAGGCTGCTTCCGCGATGGGGGCTACCAGACGGGGTATATCGGCAAGTGGCACCTACACGTGCCCGATGAGGGCAAGGAGCGGGAATTCGGCCCGGTTCCGGCATCACACCGAGCCGGTTACGACTATTGGCTGGCCTCAAACGTACTCGAATTCACGTCCGAGGCATACCAGACTACACTCTATGACAATGACGATAACCCCGTGTCACTACCGGGCTACCGAGTCGATGCCGTCACCGACGCAGCGATTCGATACATGGACAGTCATCATGGTAACGATCCGTTCTTTCTCTTCATCTCCTATATTGAACCCCATCATCAGAATCGCCTCGATGACTTTCCTGCTCCAGATGGGTACCGGGAGCGCTATCAGAGCCGCTGGGTTCCGCCTGACTTGTTGAAGCTGGAAGGCTCAGCCCATCAACATCTTGGAGGATACTATGGCATGGTGAAACGGCTCGATGAGGCACTTGGACGAGTCCAGGATGCCTTGAAAAACCTTGGGTTGAATGAAAACACCGTCTTGATGCAAACGTCGGACCACGGCTGCCATTTCAAGACGCGCAACAGCGAATACAAACGTTCATGCCATGAAAGCTCTGTGCGTATTCCGACGGCTATACAGGGACCTGGTTTCAACAGTGGTGGTCAGATCCGAGAGATGACGAGCTTGATCGATTTTCCGCCTACATTGCTGGACTCAGCGGGCTTACCGGCTCCTCCAGAGATGCAAGGCAGAACCATATTACCATTAGTAAGTCGCAATGCTACTGAATGGCCTGAAGAAGCATTCATTCAAATCAGTGAATCGCAGGTAGGTCGGGCGGTCCGGACACAGCGTTGGAAATATGGCGTCGATGCGCCCGATGGCAGAGCTAGTCAGGATTCGGGGGCAACGTCCTATGTAGAGCAATATCTCTACGATCTTGAGGCAGATCCGTACGAACTAAACAATCTTGCTGGCGAGGAATCACACAAGGACGTATCCGAGACGATGCGGCGTAGGTTAGTGAATAGAATGCGAGAGGCGGGTGAATCTGAACCGACTATCGTCCAAGCGCCTGTCAAGCGGAGTGGGCAACGGAGTGTATTGCCTGGCGAATCGTTGCTGTAGGAAGGCCGCCGATCTTACACTTTCTGGTCCTCCAGTACCTGGGAAATTGCTGCTTCCGTGATTTCAAAATGAGAAGAATCCCATACTGACGAAGCGTTTCTGAGCAACAGGAGTTGTGGTGACTGATGCGACACGCCAAATCTTTCTTCAATCGCATCTGAGACCTCTCGCTTTTCTATGACAAATACCTCTGCGAAGAATGGGGCATGGTCCAAGTTTCCCTTCTCGGCCACCTCATGAATCAGGCGGTAGGTTCGGGCACAAATGGGACAGGCCGTGCTGTGCTTGTAAATGAACACCGGGCGATCAGCGGACAACGCTACCGCCTGATCAAGGTCGGCCAGGTTCTGGAGATCAACTACGGTGTCTGCCATTTTTTAAACCTCATGATTGACAATAATAGTGAGACGGTCAGATCGTCTAAGATTTACTCGCTGCTTCTGAATCGCCTGCGTTTCCTATCAGCTCGGGTGATTCTGGTTGACCAACTGAAGCGGAGACAAGTCTCCGGTGGTCCTTCGGTAGTTTCAGCGCCAGCAATGCTCCAAGTATAGGTACAAATGCCAGAATCTCCAACGTACTTTCCACGCCGATCCGGTCGGCCGAATTACCTACGAGCACCATCATCCCACCCGCTACTCCCCAGCTGAACCCCATGGGAAAGCTGGATGCCGTTCCCGCGTTCTCTGGGAACAGCTCCTGGGCCATTGCAATGGCAACTGAGTTGGAGGCGAGAACCATGAATCCTCCAGCGAAGAGCATGCAATACATGAGCCAGCCCTCTGTATGAAGAAATCCGTAGAGAAAGGGAGTCGTCAGCAGAACCGTGATCCAGATGACGCGTGCACGGCCGATTCGATCAGAAATCACACCGCCCAACAGCCCGCCTAGGACTCCAGCCGAGCTAAACATGGTCAGTATGGCGCCGCCAGAGAGCAATGAGTATCCTCTCTCTGCCATCAGGACCGGTAGAAACATGGTGAATCCAATCCCTGCCAGCGTCCGAATGATGACCACAACCGTCAAGATGATCATGGCACTGAGGTGAGGTCTGAACTGCTCAAACAGTTGAGCGACGGTTACGATTCGCGGAGATGGGTTGGTGATGGGGAGACTTCGTGCCATTAGAATAACGGCAAAAACAGTTGGGACGGCCAGCCAGATGAGGCTCTCTATACCAAATCGGTCGACGTACCACGTGCTTACAAGAGGGCTGACGGCCAACCCAAGCGTGCCACCACCAATGAACAGAGAAACGCCCAGCCCCCGTCGCTTTCCGCTTACGTCTCCGGCCATTGATACGCTTTGGGGGTGAAAACTCGCAGTTCCAAACCCGCCCAGCAACACCAGAACGACCAGGATGTTGAAATTTGGAGCCAGACCTACGGAGGACATGAAAATGGCTGCGAAGAGTGGGCCGACGATGATGAAATACCGCTTCTTCATGCGGTCGCCTAGAATGCCCATCATGGGTTGGAACAGCGAGGACGTCAGTAGTGCTACTGCGCCTAGGGCCCCAGCCATGGTGAGAGACAGGTCGAGTTTGATGATCAGTACGGGTAATAGGGGAGAGAGCAGACTGGAATAGCAGTCCGTTAAAAAATGTACGAAGGTCAAGAGGAACAGCTTGAATTTCTGAATCATGAATGTTTGGGATACGCCGGGAGCGTCCTGATGATCACCGCGGCCAGCTAGTCACCCAGCTTCTTTCTCATGTATGTCAGCACCTGAGGGTCGATGAAAGCGTCCTGCCACAGGCGGTCCTCAAGATTTTCCACCGTGTGCCAGCTCTCAAGAGCGAGGCGCGTTGCCGAGTCATAGTTGCCGGTGAGCGGTCCGTCATAGTATCCAAGACGCTGTAGGATGTCCTGAAGTTGTCGGGCCATTGGAGGATCAATTTTCAAGAGAGAAGCAGGTTCCGTGACTCCAAAGTGGAGTTTGTGTAGTTCCAGGAGACGCCTCAACTCCTCAATCGGCTGGCGGTGGTCATCGACACGGAGATCAACGAGTCGGTCTGAGATACCGGCGTAACCTCCGCCCTCCCGTACCACGACCAGGGCGGACGACTGCTGGCCTCGCTTATCTCCGCCGGCGGCCTGGCCGGCATCCAGCGATGCCAGGAGCCGGTCGGCCAAGTCATCGTCCGTGGTCTCAAAAGCCGCTGCCATTGCTTCGACTACCTCTTCCCCTACAAGGACATTGCCCTGGCACGTGTAGTTTGTACCCGTCATATGCCCTGCCCAGTCAATGCATGATTCGCCCGTAAATGCCGCCGCATTACCCTCGGCATCCACGATACCAACTTGTCGTATATCTCGGCCTTCGTCGTTTTCCAGGAGCTCCTCAAGCACACTGATCACGTCAACTTCTTCCTCCAGCATGCTCAACCCGTCCGGACCGTATGCGACATTTGCATGCGCCTGTGTGGCAATAGCGCCGACACCAGCGACAGCCCACGGTACGAGGGCACCAACAGCCAGGAACTTGGACTGTACGGCTATTCCGAGGTCACCGGTGTTATCGTCATAGGCTACAATGGAGAATGTAGAGGGCATTGGAGGAGCTTTCAATGGGGTGTTTACTCCATGGCGTCGCGAATATACTCAATCGGATGTTTTGCGCTATGTCCCGTACCATCTGATATTTGGTGCCGGCATGAGGTGCCCGGTGCCGCACAAACCGTATGTTCATCAAGTCCATTGATGGCCGGAAAGAGCCGGTCACCGCCGATCTTGAGGGAGAGATCGTAGTGCTCCCTTTCGTATCCGAAGCTACCAGCCATGCCACAACAGCCCGTGTTCAGGGCCTCAGCGTCATATCCGGGTACCATATTCAATGCGGCTACCGTGGGGCCCGTACCCATGAGTGCTTTCTGATGACAATGCCCGTGGACCTCAATTTTCTGACGGATATCCTTGAAATCAAGATTGAGGCGACCGGCCTCGTTCTCGCGTACGAGAAATTCGTCAATAAGAAATACGTGCTCTGCCACTTTCTGTGCCCGTTTGTCGTCCACCAATTCCAGATAGTCGTCCCGGAATGAGAGTAAACAGCTGGGTTCGCAGCCTACAATAGGCCACCCTCTCTCCGCATAGACAGAGAGGTGTTCAATGTTGAACGCGGCTGCGGCGCGCGCTTCTTTCAGCATCCCCTTGGAGATAAACGGTCTGCCACAGCACCGTCGCGGTTCAGCTAGTATAACTCTGTAACCCGCCTTCTCCAATACTTCGACGGTGGCTATCCCAAGAGCAGGCTCGTTGTAGTTGACGAAGGTATCGGGGTAGAAAACTACCGTGGATGCGTCATGTTCAACAGTAGGCTTGGGGCGGG
>JABIQT010001105.1 GCA_018667995.1 Candidatus Latescibacterota bacterium | reverse complement strand
CTCCGGAATCGACCCGTCATTTGATAGCGGGTTGCGGAATGTACTGATGAGCCTGCAACGTGAGTTTCGATCGGAATTGCGTTCTCAGAGACCGTATCGCGAGATAGCCGGTATCCGGATTGCTCCATCCGTAGTGAAACTCAGCACCACACTGATTCGTGCTTCCCGTACCCAGCGCCCCAATGTAGATCAATATGGCCGGTACACTTTCAACAAGGGCTCCAATTTCGGCCACTCGATAGAATTGGGCTTAACACTAAACGACCGGGTGCTTCTATATGTCAGTCCGGCGGCCCTGATTGACGATAGCGGATCCAAAATCCACATGGAGCAATGGCGCGTGCAGACGCGTCTTCTCGGTTTTGATGCCGAGGTGGGAAGGAGCACCGCCTCCTGGGGACCCGGAGTCCGGGGAAACTTCGTCGTGGGCGCCAACGCGCCACCGACGACCATGTTTCGTCTGAGTCGCCAGGGCGGTTCGCTTAACGGTGCGCTCCTGGTCTCACGGGACAGTGACCACGATCCGTCTGTGGCCCCGGGCACCATGGTAGCAGCACACCTGGATTGGACCATCCGGAAACGCCTGACAATCGGCGCGACCGTGGCCTCTATTGTTTCACAGTTTTCACCATCAGAGATCGTGGCTCCAAATCTCGACAACAGTAATGACAACAGGTTAACGGAGCTGACCGCATCGTTGTATCTTTCGCCCACGATTAAGGTCTACGGCGTAACGGCGGGTGACGACTTTTTCAGGGAGAACTTCCCCAAACGGTTGATGCCATGGGGCCGCCGGAGCGCATACATGGCAGGGGTTTATCTCAGTGATTTAATCGGTGAAGGATCTACGTCTCTTCGGGTGGAGTATGCGCGCCTGAAGGAGGAACTGTTCGGCGAAGACTGGTATGTACACCGACGGTTTGACTATATCCGGCGAGGATGGATTCTGGGGCATCCCATGGGGCGACATCTTGCCAGTGGATTTCAGCGTACGCGTGAACGGGATCTCTACGTTCGGATTTCCCACCAGTGGAACAGCCGCTTTCATTTCGGGCTGACATACGACAAACAGACTTCTGATGTGCGGCAGCCTCTGCCGATCTCCGGTATAGCCAATCCTTACATTGATCTGGATGATGCGGTGAGTTTTGTCGGCGCCGATGCGAGATACCATCACGGTAGGCATTGGATACTGACCGCCCGTGCCACCTGGTTCGGTGTGTTACAGATAGCAAAAGTAAACAGGTCGACATGGGTGACAGATCAGGATCACATATTTCGGGTCGGCGTTGGTTATAGTTTGCCGTGATACTTGATAGATGAAAAGACGCTCCGAAAAGCATCGCAAATATGCTCTTACATATTATAACCACCTGTCATATTTACTTGCAAAGCCCATGTGCATCGCTATATTATCTCAATACCCAATCGATAGCTATGGTGTCGCGAACGGACATTCCGCTTTCGTTATACCCCGGCATACCTCCTGCCAGCTGAAAACCGTACGTATGTAATCTCCAGAGAGTGCCCCATGTTTTGTCGAAACGCTTTCGGTCTCATCCGGGCCGCAAATGACGGCGTCTCGTGGTTCGTGCTATTCGTGTGCCTGACCGCATTTTCAGCGGATGCAGATGCTGGTGTGTTGTTTAAGCGCGACAATGCGGACCCCAATCAGCTGGCGGGTTTTTCCGGCGCAAGCGGAGTGATGGCAGCCGTGGAGTTTGATTCCTCTACGGATCCGGATTTTGCGCCAGCCAGTCAAATCACGGTACAAGCCGTCCGCTTCTTTGTTAAAAACACGGCACCTGGTGATATCTTCAAGGTAAGGGTGCTGAGGCAGGCTGGTGAGAGCGACGCCGATTTGACACGCCCTACCAGTGCATTCACGAACCCGTCCCGTGCACTGGCGGAGAAGTCTGTAGTCGCGCAACCTGCTCCTGGTGCGGGGTCGTTCCCGTCCTTTACGGACTGGATCGTATTTGACGGAGAGGGTGCCATAGTCACCGATAGCAAATTCTTTATAGCGGTAGAATTGGAGCAGTCCACATCTCTCGGAAATCTCGCTTTCGATTCCGGATCTGCCCTCACGAAGAGCTGGTTTTTCGACGGCAATCAGTGGCATAACTTCAATGAAACCAGAATCCCCACCGTTAATAACCTATTCAGCGCTGCCTTTCCTGGTGGTGTAATCATCCAGGCCATAGCAGGAACTAAAGGTGATCTTGATGGCAATGGCGCGGTCAATCTCGGCGACGCTGGTCGGGTGATTGATATTGTTCTCGGTGATCCAGTGGATGAGTACGGACGATTTGAAGCCGACTTCGATGACGATGGCAGCGCACCCAATCTTGGTGACGCTATCCGCATTATCGACGCCATTCTTCGTCGATAATAATCCCACGGATAGAGAGCCTGACAGAGTCCAATCATG
>JABIQT010001163.1 GCA_018667995.1 Candidatus Latescibacterota bacterium | reverse complement strand
TGAACTGACCCCCACTGGGGCAAGCGGACAACTATTCATCCACCCCTGGTCTGTGGATCCATCAGATGAAACGATCATGTATTATCCGGTCGGAGAGGTGATACGGCGCAATACCTCTATCAACAGTGCCGTAAATGGAAATGGATGGACGGCACTTCCCAGTGTAGCTGGCCCTCCCGGTACGAATGTAACGGCGCTCACGGTATCGCTGGCCAATCCACAACATCGCCTATACTTCGCGGCCAGTGGTGCCAACAGTCCTAGCATATTCAGACTGGATGATTCTCATACAGCGACGAGCGGGGCAGTGGACATCTCGATACCGGGGCTGTCCAACGATCCTCAGAGTAATGGCCCCTATGTCCACGGTATTGCAGTCAACCCGGACAACGGAAACGAGATACTCGTAATTATGTCCAATTACAACATCATCGGGCTCTATCATTCCAGTGATGGCGGCGCCAACTACACAGCGGTCGAGGGCAACCTGGAAGGATCCTCAGACGGGCCGTCCCTCAGGTCAGCTGCCATACTGCCCATTGGAGCGACTACCAACTATCTGGTTGCCACATCTGTGGGGCTGTTCTCCACCACCACGCTCAATGGTTCCAGCACCACTTGGACCCAGGAGGCGGCCGACAAGACGGGAAATGTAGTGGTTTCGTCCCTGGCGGCACGGACGTCAGACAATACAGTGGCAGCCGCAACCCATGGCAGGGGCATCTTTATCGGAACGGCACTGGCGACTACCCAGACGGCCGGCTCGGACAACGCAATCATGACGTTCACCGGTGATGACGGTTCTCAGACCAGACTAGAATTCACATCGGGTGCCATTGCGGGAAACTCCGTAACTTACACCAATCACGGTACGTCGCTACCAGCGGTACTGCCCGGTGAGGCCCCGCCAAGCATTCCGGTCCTTTACGTTTCCCTTGATAGCACAATACCCGACACCACGGTCTTTGAAGCGGATGTTCAGGTCACCTACACGCAGGCACATCTGGACAGCGCAGGTGTAACGGACCCGACTTCGCTGAAGCTGTTCCGCTACAATGACGGGGATTCCACGTGGACTCAGCTGACCACGACCGTTGATGCGGTCGCCAAAACCGCGACCGCGACGACAAACGCATTCTCCACATGGGCATTGGCATCTGCTATCCCCACAGCCATAGTGGAATCGCCGTCAACAACACCACCTGCATTTTCACTGAATCAGAACTATCCCAATCCATTTAACCCCACCACAACCATCCGATATTCGGTGGCCCGAACGGGACATGTGGAACTGACGATCTACAATCTGCTTGGACAAGAGATAAACCGACTCGTCGAAGGTGTTCTACCGGCGGGAAATCATACAGTGATCTGGAATGGACGCAACCTTGCCGGGGAAACCGTCTCAAGCGGTATCTATATTTACCGTTTGACGGCCGGCACGACACAGCATAGTCGCCGAATGACGCTGCTCAAATAGTCAGAGAGCTCAGGTCAACATACCGAGGAAAAGTGCTGATTTTCGATGGTGATTTCCCTATGGCCTATGGAGCACTGGAGCTCAATAGGGATCTCACGCATCCCTTGGAGACCATTCGCCAAGCCGAAGCATCTTCTGAGAACGTGCCATTTGCATGCCTTCCCGAAATGCGTCGTGGAGGGGTGGCGACCGCATTGGTTAAATTTGCTGCACGGCGTTTGAGAGACGGAAGCCTGCTCCCCAGTTTACGCAGCGCCGAGGCAGTCTATGGTTCAGCACGTGGACAAGTTGCGTATTACCAGGCGCTTGCGGAGTGTGGCGAAGCTACAATACTAACCACTGGCCATTCGATCTCGGAACATACAGAACTGTGGGAGCACCCGCAGAACCCACAGACCATGCCTGTAGGATTCGTGTTGGGCATGGAAGGCGCCGATCCCATCCTATGGCCCGAACAGATACATCATTGGTTCGATCTGGGAGTACGCGTGGTCAGCCTGACTCATTATGGCCCAAGCTCATATGCCCATGGAACGGGAACTACCGGCGGTTTGCTCGGTCAGGCCGAAGATCTTCTGCAGGAAATGGGTGCCTGCGGGATGCTCCTCGACCTCACGCATTTGGCCGAGAAAGCATTCTATGAGACCATAGATATCTATACTGGTCCGGTCCTGGCCAGCCACCAGAACTGTCAAGCCCTCGTACCCGGAGAGCGGCAGTTCACCGACGAGCTCAGCCTGCTGTGCAAGAAATTGCCATGGGGATGGAACGGCAGCTGTGGTGATCGGACGAACAAAATCCACGTCAAGAAGGACACCATGGAGCAGTACTTC
>JABIQT010001162.1 GCA_018667995.1 Candidatus Latescibacterota bacterium | reverse complement strand
CACGTAAGAATGATGTCCCGGTTGGGTATTCTAAAGCTACTCCCAAAAGTCTTCTGGGGTGGGCACATCGGAAAACCAGGGGTGACCGCGCTACGAACATCTACATTACGAATAGAGACAGACGCTCCAGTCTGGTTGTTTGCCGATGGCGAACCAGTCTGCCAGACACCAGCGGAGATCTCCGCTGCACCCATGGTCCTGTCCGTCATTCGACCTGTTTGAAGCAGCCTCTTCTACCTGCTTGCCCAGAGTAGGCCCCGCTTTACTATCTCGGTTGGTTCTGGGATATCAAAATCCGAGGCTACGTGACCCAGTGAGCAATGGAATACACGTCCTGATCCCCACATTCTTTTCCAGACTACGGGCATTTCGGTCTCTGCGATCCATGCACAGTGCTCTCCGCTGAAAGTCGTGGTCGCAAGGACTTCGTTACCCGGGTCAACATGCAGGTAGTACTGCTCCGAGTGCATCTTGAAGTCCTCGATTCCAGCTGTTATGGGATCTTCATGGTTGGTGATGTTTACCTCATAGTCGATAATATTGCCGGGATGGGCGACCCATTGGCCACCGACCATGAACTGGTATTCTGTGTTATTCCGGAAGGCATCCGCCTGACCTCCGTGCCATCCTCCAAATCCTACTCCGCTTTCGACTGCGTTTAACAATCCCTTCTCCTGATCGTCTGTAATGGTGCTCATGGTAATGGTTTGGACAATCAAGTCGTAAGCACGCATACTTTCCGTATCGAGATAGGAATCCAGCGTGTTTGATTGTGTGACGTTATATCCCTCGGCTTCCATCAGAGGTAAAAAGACGTCCTGGGTCTGCTTGGGTTCGTGCCCTTCCCAGCCGCCCCAGACGAAAAGTGCCTTCTTCATATCAATCTCCTTTTGGTTGTGCCATCTGTATACCACCATATGGATAGACGGCTACGGTCGCCGGACCGGTAATCCCGGTCTCAAGCAGAAGTCTGGTCTCATTCCATGTTCTACGGAAGTGGACATGATCACCTGGATAGCTGTCCACGTCTACTCGTGACGGATACGGAGTGCAGAATATAATCCTGCCTGCATCCCCAACAGTAAAATGTCGTCCTGGGGAATATCCGGGACCGCCGTAGTCCGTACCGAATTTCCCGAATAGGTGGTGATGATGTGAGAGCCCGTTGGCGCTGTGAGACAATATAACAACGTCGCCACCCGGTTTGACCGATTGAACTGCAACCCACAATCCCTTCATGGGTTGATCTTCCTTCGGATATGTGTTCAGAATCACGACATCCGATGGCGGAGCAATTTCCGTCTCATAGATGCCACGAGCCCATTTCGATGCTGCTCTGTGCGTATCGACGAAGTCACCGGCAAACAAGCCTACCACCTCTTTGCGGTTATTCTGCACCAGATCGACTTTGAAATCGAGGCCCGCCAGACGCGCAGCCTCCTCGAGGTTGATCCGGTAGGGTGGCACGCCTTCCTCACACCGAGAATCGAGAGGTTTGCCTTTCGAACGTTCGTGAAAGCTCACGTGATAATCGTGAATCGTCTCCATGCCCGATACACCCGGAAGAATGATTTTTCCTCCTCCGTTGTAGACATGCTGTGCATAATATGGAATGACACCGCCGATACCCAGTTTCAGATCACAAGACGCCACTTCCCGGTTGATAAAAACAGGCGTTCCGTGGCTGGTTACACCAACTTTTACCACATTATCATAGATGTTGTGGTTGTATACGGGAAATCGCTCGACTATGTCTGCTCCGAGCTTCTGGACCATCTCAGATCTTGTCATAGGGCCGTGCGTGCCGATTGCCGCCACGAATCGAATCTGACCGTCACTGATCCCAGCAGCATGCAGCTCCTCGAGTACGGATGGTATGATTCTGTAGGTTGGTGTGGGGCGAATCAGGTCGTCGAAGAGTATGACGATGCGTTTCTTACCGACGGCCAATTCTCGCAGCGGGATAGTGCCATGGGGAGATGATAGTCGTCTTCGAATCTCATCATCAGTGAGTGCCGGGGCGTTATGCCCATTCATGGTGCATTGACGAACAGACCAGGATTCGGGAAATGTCAGATCCAGTTCCGTGTTGTCGCCCCAGCATGCAATAGGCACGCTTACCTTATTGGCGATCATCTGCCCTCCTCAATCTCTGTATTGGTGAGAATAAGTTGAGTGCTCTATTCATCCAGGTCGGTTGCATTCAGGTTACCGCTGACGTGACATGCTCGAAAAATGTCGAAGGTATCTCGTATTCCGTCAGCCAGAGGGGTATGGACAATGTCGCCGATTTCAGCCTCAAGACGTGAGCCGTCAAGGTCAGGCGCGATGGGAATGATGTTGGACGTATGGGTGATCAAGCCCTTTGCCTCAGGTACCACATCCTCTATTGCGCTGATGATTTCGTCGATGTCCACAACGTCGCCGCGAATGCTATAGGCTTCGGCGCCCTGAAATTCGGCCCGTGTGCAGCGGATAAAGATATCCGCCGTGTCCCTCACATATTGCATGTTATTCCTGCCACCGAACTTAATGGCAAATTTCCGGCCAAGGAGGGCTGCCTTTACGGCTTTCGTGGGGTCGGACGTCAATCCGAAATCACGACCAGGGCCATATACTGTCCAGGGACGTAGACCGATACTGGATACGCCGCGGTCGAGGAATGCAACACGCGCATTCCCTTCATTGCATTGTTTGAATACCCCATAGTGCGTCAACGGCTTCAGCTGCGCGTCATTCGAGACCGGCCCGGTGCCGTACTCTTCTTCCATTCCGTAGACTGCACCCGAGCTCGCGTAGACGACTCTCTTTACCTGATCAATGAGGGTACTCGCTGTTTCCAGCACATTCAGGGTGCCGATCACATTCACCATCGCACCCTTGATAGGATCCATTTTGCAGACCGGGACCTGGAGTCCAGCGAGATGAATGATGTGGATCGCGCCGGTATGCTCAGTTGCCTGCGTGATTGCCTGGCCGTCTGTAATGTCTCCCTGAATGAACTTGATTCGCGCCACATCCTCCGGTGGCATGATCAATGACATACGCCGGGGATCTTCTACGAGATCGAAAATCGAGACATCGTGGCCTTGAGCAAGCAGGTTTTTTGCTATCCAGCTGCCGATACAACCGTATCCACCGGTAAGAAGGTAATTCATGTGTCAGGATTCTCCGTTGACTCGGTTATATCGGCTCGGATCAGCCGTAACGCCTGTTGGATTGACACGGCAT
>JABIQT010001161.1 GCA_018667995.1 Candidatus Latescibacterota bacterium | reverse complement strand
TTGGCCTGTTCATGCACCAAGCGCTCGACGAGGTGGCTGCCTATGAATCCTCCGGCCCCCGTAACAACAACGGGAACGTCCTTATACGACATTAATTACTCACCCTTCTCCCAGAAATTCAGACCGGTGTTCCACAAATGTATCAGATGCCTGTTGATAGTCGTCCGGTCGGCCGATGTCGAGCCAATAATCACTACTCGGATATGCCATGACCCGTTTTCCTGCCGATATCAGGCGCAGGACAAGGTCGTTAAAGTCAAGCTTTACATCCCATTCTATATGCTGCAGTACATCGGAATTGAATACGTATATCCCCATGCTCACATTGTAATCATGTACAGGTTTTTCAATATAATCTGTAAGCTCGTTGCTGTCGTTGATGTGCATCACTCCCAGGTTTACTTTCTCCTGTTTCGTGTGCATAGCAATGGTCAGTACGCCATCATGTTTACGATGGTAATCGATCATGTCGCTGTAGGCCAGTGTGGTAAGAACGTCGCCATTCATCATCAGGAAAGTGTCGCCGAGGTCAAACTGGTCGGCTATTAGCGCCAACGGGCCAGCGGTTCCGAGAGGTTTTGATTCGCGGGCGTACTTTATCGAAATTCCAAACTTGCTACCGTCTTGAAAATAGGCTTCCAGCAACTCCGCCAGATATCCGACGGAAATAATGATCTCGGTTATGCCATGCCTGATGAGTTGGCGGATGACGATATCGAGTATAGGACGATCGTCCACAGGCATCAATGGTTTGGGTAGCACTGTGGTATATGGCGCGAGACGTGTTCCTTTGCCACCGGCAAGGATTATAGCTTTCATAGATACTCCCGATTACGGCCGATCGCATAGCTCTCGGTAATACGTTTCCATACGAGCCATGTGTTTTTCGTGATCGGCTCGTTCGTGAATTACCTGTACATTTCTGGTCGCAAACTGTTGGCGCAATGGCCTATCTCCCAAGAGTCGTATCAGGCGGCTCGCCAATTCTGGCTGATTGCCCACGGGCACAATGTACCCATTTTCACCATCTTGAATCCACTCTCTGTTAGATGGCAGGTCACTGACGACCAGAGGCACCCCGCAAGCCATGGCCTCTAGAACCGCCATCGCTGTTCCATCAGAGGACGGAACCGACACGGCAACGTCGGCGGCGTTCAGGTAATCAGTCAAAGCTTCATAGTCAATATAGCCTGTAAAATGGGTTCTGTCATTAATGCCCAATTCATTGACCAGATCTCTCACCTGAGGTTCATCAAAACCTCCCCCCGTGAGGATCAGATGTGCGGAGGGCAACTCCTTTAGAGTATCTGCAAATGCCCGAATAATGAGGTCGATATTATAGAGCGGAAGAAACTTCCTCTGGCTGATAAGTACTGGCGCGTCACCCAATCCAAGCTGCTCTCGTACTTTCACTCCAGAGCCAGGAATAAATCGGTTAAGATCCACACCCCATTGAACCACCCGGCAGGACTCTGGCGAGGCACCGAGAGCTATAGCGGCATCGATCTGGTCTTCAGAGTCCGCCGTGATCATATCGGCGCGTTTCAGTACCAATTTCGTAAAGAACTTTTCCTCAATTCGTTCGTGGGGGCGCAAATAGATATCATTTCCCCAGATCGTAACGATGAATGGCCGAAAACCGGTCAATACACTCACATAAGCCTGGCCAGTGATGTAATGGGTATGTAGCACATCAGGTTTGATGCCATTGATTATCTTACGCAGCCTATACAATTTTGTCAAAAAATAGACGGGCGATTTTCTGTATTCGAGATTGAGATTGTGGACAATTACACCTTCATATTGCACAGGGGTATCTATAACAAGATGGACTTCATGCCCTTTTCTGGCGAAATATGTGACCCACCTTTCAAGATGGAGGTTTTCGGGGCCTGTAAAGCAGATCTTCATAGTCGAATACAGCAGGATATGCCCTATCCCGCAGCCTCATTGATGACATCGAGAATCTGCGAGGATATGGTACCCCAGACGAATTTCCTCGCAGCATTCCTGCCGTTGAGCCCAAGTCTACCTGACCGCGCCGGGGCCTCTACCACGGCTGCCATTGCTTCCCCAAATAGCCGGTAGTCCGGGGCCACCAGGACGCCACAATTCTCTTTCTCGATTTCCGAGGCAAAGTTGGGGAGACAAATAGTAACTATAGGTTTTCCGGCTGCCATATATTCCCTTAGCTTAATCGGATCCCCCATGAAGCCGTAATTCGTCACATCATAGGCGGGATAGTAGACGCACAAATCGGCTGCAGCCAAATGTGCCGCCACTTGCGCGGGTATTTGATGGCCAGTGAATTCTACAGAATCCTGCAGTCCAAGACTTCGCACCAGTTCAGTGCATTCTTGGCGGGTTGGGCCGTCACCGACTAACAGTAATCGCAGGTTTGAAACAGATTCCAGGGCATAGGGAAGAGATCTTATCACATTCTCGATGCCGTGCCACGAACGAAAAGAGCCGACGAATAGAGCGGTGGGCGGAGTGTTCCCTAATTCAGGATCACTCGATTTGCCTTCAAGTGGTGTCTCCAATAGTCCTTCGTTGATTCCATTCGGTATGACTGTGACCCTGAGAGGATTAACTCTGAATTCTTTTGTCACGTAGTCTCTGATGCCTGGCGAGACCGCTATCAAATGTCTGGCGTTTCTATAGGTGAACGCTTCGATCTGTCGCATGATTTTGAACCGAATGTCCTGACGATGCTTTATTCTACCCTTGTTTAACCACTCCTCGCAGAGTATTCCATTTATCTCCATCACCCGTGGACGTCCGGGAGCTGAAATCTGTGCGCAGAGCAAGGCCAGAGGGGTATCGGTATAGAGCACACGGGCGTCCTTCAAAAAAGCCCGTAGTCGGAAGATCAACCGCATGAATGTCCCCATCCGACCTATACTGAACGGATTTCCGACAAAGGCATTCAGGCCAGTCCCGGGGTCAAGAATCTCATGGACTAAACCCCCTGGGGGATTGTCTGTTGATTCTGTGCCCGGTGCGAGTAGATGTATTGAGCATTCTCGGGCCATGTTGGAGACCAATTGATGTAGTCTATAACCTTGTCCTGACTCCGAATTTAGCTCATTCACCGTAGCAATGTGGATGAGTCTATCTTTACCCTTCAATCGAACGTCACTCTGGATACTCATTTCTTAACCCAGGCACAGAAACCATGGTTCACCGCGAGATGTGTGTAGAAGAAAGTAAACTCTTCAAAAGTGTAGTCGCTGGAACTTCGCAGATAAATCGGGTATAGCGCCAATCGTAGTACCCAGTTGAATGCTCTGGTCAGCAGTGTATGGATGCGGGGCACTCGAGAGATGGCCGACAGGGTGTTAAGATACCAGAAGACATACCCGTAGCCCGAGTCTTTCCCAGGCATTAGCAGTTTGATTTCGGAGAAAGGCTTGAGTATGCGGACGATCTCCGCATACGTAAACCTGTGATGGTCCATTTCGTCATGGAAGGGATAGAAGAACGGGACATAAAAGAATGCCTCACCACCCGGAACAAGTACATCGTAGATATTGTCAACAGCCTTCCAGTACTCGGTAACATGCTCCAGGATGGCAACGCAGTATACACCGTCAAATGTGCCAGACCTTATCGACGTATTGCATATGTCGTCCACGAGGTCCGGTCTGTATTCAGCGAGAATATCCGTGCAAACAACGGTATTCTGATCACACTGATTCATGGCACTGATGTTTCGGCTGCTGATAGACTCCTTGTTCCTTCCACCGATATCCAGTACTCGCGGTTTCGAGACAACGCTCGCTTCAAATGCTGCTCGGGCATCAAGATCGAATTCAATAACTGATCTGAGCCCCTGGAATAGATCACGCGGCATGCAAGAATCCTATGGTAGTTGCTCGCAGGCCTGGACCAATTTCCAGGAAGATAAGCAGATGACTGTCAACATAGCGGCTACTGGCAATAGTATGATCACTAGAGGAATCCCTGACGCATACATGTAACTGAACCAGAAATCGAAGGTCCTGAATCTGATATTCTGGCGGGTTGTCAGGTCATCAAGGTTCGCAACAGGTGGGCCAGACAGGTTGCCGGGAACGCTTGAAGCCGAATAAGCATCCTTATTCACGGCGGTCCCATTCTGTTCAATCTTCGTGATCAGTTCCTTGAAGTTCAGAAGAATGGGCGAATACTCCGGGTCGTAGCTCAACATTTGAACATCAAACTTATCGCCCTCAGAGAGTAGTCGGTCTGACGTGGCTTGGAAGTTGACGGTAACGCCAAGCAACTGAACCAGAAAGCCGATTCCTGTCAGAACGAAGACAGACCGCTTCATGTATGAGCTGACGTTTGTCACCAAATCCTCAATCAAAGCCGCCAACGGCAGTACGAGGAATGGCGTTAGTGAGACGAAATAGCGTTCGCCCCACGCCATGAACGTCATTTGCCATGATGTGCCGGCACTGATAAAGAACATCACTGGAATGGCTATACAGACAAGTGCTACCTGAGGATGTTTTACCCGGAATCTCTTTATAGCCCAATAGAATAGCAGTATGGGGGGCGAAAACACGAGTAGGCCTTTGCCGGTGCTAAAGAGATGTTGGTACGTTCCTACCAAAAACCCCTCGACCGAATCCCAGAAAGGGGAGGTTTGCCCAAGATGCTGTTCCACTGAATTCAACTGGCCGAAGTTAAGCCAGTCTTCAAAGCGAAGGTAGTTGTAGTAGAGATTGATAAATCCGAAGAACGCTAATGGGATGCCGTAGAATAGGCCAGCCTTTGCGATATTGGCGATCCTCCTGTTTCTGTGCCATAGTGAGAACAGGATAAAACCCGAAAACACGAATAGGAACAGGCCCATCTCCGATCGCGTAGTGATCCCATAGCCCAGCAGCGTACCTGAGATCGATAACCAGAACCATCTATCTTTTGACCGGAATTTGAGAAGGCAAAGAAAGGAGGCCAACACGCAAAGTAGCGATTGCGGTTCGCTCCAAGTGGTCTTGGCATACGGCCATGCAATGGTGGCAAATCCGTAAATCAAGGAGGTGACTATAGCCGTCTTTGTGCCGTAGCCAAGCGATCTGCAGATCAGAAATAAGACAGTACAGGTCAGGGCGGTGACGAGCGAGTTTATGAAAGAATAGCAGAATTCTAGAATGATTGAGCGGGGAATCTGCGGGGCCAATGCGGATGCGGCGTCCCCTATGAGGTAGAAGGGGATCATTGTCAACGAACTGCCGAGTGCAAAATAGGAATAACTCAAACCGTCGCGTCCCGGCGTCATATACATCATATTGGTTTTGGGCAAAGAGACTGAATGTCGCTCCACAATGCCCTCAGCGATCATTCCCTTGATTTCGTTGTCGGCAGAATACAGATGCCCGCCCATGGTCAGTAGATACACCGACAGGCAGAATGTGAAGAGAAGTATATCGGGGCGAGCTAAGTAGGATTTTGATGTCATCTGTAGTCTGGTATGACGGCCAATCTGCCAGACTACCCAGATAGCCAGCTGGAGTTTTCAATTAGGGGACGCATCAGATCAGGCGGGATAGATGCCTTGTCGGCGGCGCATTTTGATCTTGGTGCTGACCAATTCGGCGGAATAGAGATATGCTTGGTTGCATCGCACGCAAATCTACACCTGGTTTCCTGGTACTATGTACCGAGGCGGCGGTGTGGTGAGGGCAGACCGGATACGGATGATCATGTGACTTGTCAGAGGAAAATCACATGATCTAGCTCTTGCCGGTTTTTGGCGGGTCCGAATCGTAGTAGTATTTATACCGGTAGTAGTACCGATAGCTATAATAATAGCCGTACTTTCGATCGACATCGATGTTGTTCAACACGCCACCGATAACGCGAGCTCCGGATCGGTTCAGTTGCTCTACGCAGTACTTGGCGGCCTCACGCTTGGTTTCGTCCATATGGAAAATCAACATGACGCCCTGGGTCTTGTTTCCCAGAATGGCTGCGTCCACGGCTGCAATCACGGGTGGACTGTCCAACATGATGATATCCATCTTTTCTTTCAGCTGCTCCAGCACCATGTCCATTTTATTCGAACTGATCAACTCACCTGGATTTGGGGTAGATTGTCCTGCCGGTAGGACATATAACCCTTCCTGTCCCTGAATTGGAACAGAGTGCATCGCCTCGAAGACATCCACCTGGCCGGCCAGCACTTCGGTAATGCCAGGCCCTCGGTCCAAGCCGAATATCTTGTGCATCACCGGACGTCGAAGATCGGTATCTATCAGAATAATGCGCTTTCCGGACTGAGCATATCCTATGGCTAGATTGGCTGATGTGAGGGATTTTCCTTCCGAAGCGTTGGAACTCGACACCACGAAACACTCCAGCGGCTCATCGACAGATGCAAATTGGAGGCTGGTTCGAATGTTGCGATAGGCTTCGGGTATTGGTTCCTTGGGCGAGAAATTCGAGATAAGCCGAGATTCATATCCAGCCTCTTTGGCATCGCCCCCACCTCGTAGTACTCCCCAGAGCCCGCGGCGCGTCTCGTTTGCTGTTTTGATCTTGGGAATCTCACCCATCAATGGTAGATCCAGAAAGCGGGTCACGTCTTCGGAGCTCTTTAGAGACGTATCCATATATTCCAACAGGAATGCGGCACCAAGACCAAGCGACAAACCAAGAATGGCGCCAAAAAGCACCTGACGTGGGGCGTTGGTGGGGATGGGGGCATTGGGAAGATCCGCGGGGTCGATCATTTTAACGCCGCCTGTCTGCATCGCCATCCGGAAGCGTTGTTCTTCCCGTCTCTGAATCAACATGTTATAGGTTGTTTCGTAGAGGGCTTTCGATCTCTGTAGGCGCCCATATTCTAGTTCCTGTTCCAACTCTTCATCAATCAGATTTGGATTTTCGTCTGCGAAGCC
>JABIQT010000885.1 GCA_018667995.1 Candidatus Latescibacterota bacterium | reverse complement strand
CCATTACGATAAGAATCTGTGGCTCCCCGCCGGGACCGTCGATCTCTTCGAGACTATGTATCGTAGCAATATTGTGATTGATCAGGCTGGCTGCCGCTTCTGCTTCTCGTCTGAAGCGCTGGAGTCGATCCTGGTTGGATCGTAGCCTTTCCGGTAGGACTTTGATGGCCACTTCCCGTTTAAGGCGACCGTCCAGAGCCAGGTATACTTCGCCCATGGCGCCGGCGCCCAAGGGACGCAGGATTTTGTAATGGCCTATTTGCTGCCCAGTATCCATATAATCGCTCAATCAGCCGGTGCTGATTCGTACAATGCATTCTTGTGATGGGAAAACTTCATGGGTAAAGCAAACATCAAAATACGACGTCGCGTTGGCTATATCAAGCAGGGATGCCAGAGTGGCCCTGGATTCCTCTGTCTGTGAAAATTGCTTCCCGTCCTGTATAGCTGACTGATCAGCTATACAGGACGGGAAGCAAGCGGATGATTTTGCCAACAGCTTTATATCGGTCGAAGAAGGTCCCGCAAAATCACCTGTCCGAAGCTGATGCTCGCATGAACTCCGCAATGCGACTAATGGCCTCTCGACTTTCAGGGAGTCCCCGTATCTGAAACACGTGGACCATACCGGGCCAAACTTCCAGGGTCACATCAACGCCGTCCGCTCGGGCTTTCTCGGCGAAACGAATGCTGTCGTCCCTGAGCATTTCGTGCTCGCCAACCTGCAAGAGAATGGGTGGAAGACCTGTGAGGTCACCATACAAAGGTGAAGCGAGAGGGTCGCGGGGGTCGGCCTTACCGAGATAGAGATCGGCAAACACCTTCAACGCCTGGGCACTGCAGATAGGATCTTTTTCGTCGCGGGTGGAGGGAGATGAGAGGGTCAGGTCGGTGCATGCAGATAGTGGTATGCCACAGATCGGCATCCTGTGACCGCGATCTCTTAACACAAGCATGGTCGCGAGTGTGAGCCCGCCGCCCGCTGAGTCTCCAGCTATGAACGTGGCTCGTGCCGGCGCCGCGCCATCCGGGCCTTGGTCAACCAACCACTCGTGGGCCCGCACGCAATCCTCGATTCCCCGCGGAAACGGGTTTTCAGGGGCCAGGCCATAGTCCGGCAGAAGAACCGCACAACCAGCCTCCACCGAAAGCGCTGCGGCCAAGGGTAAGTAATTATCGGCTGAACCCGACACATAGCCACCACCGTGTAGATAGAGTAGTCTGAGATTAGGGTCTGCTTTGGGTGCCACCACCCATTCGCACGGTAGACCATCGATCTCCGTCCGAAAACACCTTACACTACGGTCCGAAGGATCCTGTCTTGTCCCCATCCCCTCTCGCAAACCGGCCAGATTGAACTCGTTTCCCTCATCGCCGAATGCCGGCGTCTTTCGTACTTCTGCCAGGAAATCGCGCCCCTCCTTTGAAACCATCATAAATCTCCCAAAATCTCAACCCATCAGATTGTTACGACTGCCCCGTCTGCAGTCCAAGTTCCTATAGTCAATTATCAGATCAACCCCTAACGTAAATCACGCCCGGGATGCGGGCAAGCGTCATCCCTCGCTGCCTTGTCACCTCTGCCTGAAATTGTTCTTGTTCTGCGCCGGTTCAGACGTTTGTTTTACCGGACGCATTAGGATCACCCACCCCGGCAACCGAAAGGACGTACCATGATTCTGGATCAGCTGCCAAACGCCTCCCTCTACGCGGGAATCAGCGATGGCCTGGGCCTGGCATTTCAATACCTGGCAGACAATGACTTTACACAAATCGAACCAGGTCAATATGAACTGGACGGAGATAAGGTATATGCCATGGTACAGCAGTATGACACAAAAACGTTGGCAGAGGGCAAATGGGAGGCACATCGGCAATATATCGATGTGCAGTATGTGGCCGCGGGGTCTGAGCGAATGGGATTTGCTCCGCTAAACAACCTCGACGCCGGGCAATATCATGAAGACGGTGACTATCTGCTCCTGGAGGGTACCGGCATATATCTGCCCATGCCCGCGGGGACCTTTGTAGTTCTAGCCCCCCAGGATGCCCACATACCAGGTATGGCCATTGAAACTGGGCCGTCCCCCGTCCGTAAGGTAGTGGTAAAGGTACACGTATGACCCCGTTG
>JABIQT010001158.1 GCA_018667995.1 Candidatus Latescibacterota bacterium | reverse complement strand
ATGGCCTTCATCGGTAGCATCAGCCTCAAATGTTCTTTGTCAGCGGGACTGCCCATATCAATTAGTCAAACCGATACCACAGATGCTTGATTCGCTTCGCCAATCCCACCGAAGTAGAACCGGAATCTCCGCTGTGGGCTTGGAATAACTATTCTGGCGCGTGTTGGTCAAAACTCAGAGAGAGATCCCTGTCAACGTAACCCAGCATCGGACTTTGACGGTATTGACCAAAATTCCCGACGTGTGAATCCCGTGCATTCACCGTTCATGGATTTGGACAGATCGATGCGCCAGATTCCGGTATAGCCGGAAATCAAAAGCTCCTGGCCCGGGCGGCCACTGATTCCCTGCTCCGGCCAGCAGTCAAGCGGAAGCCCGGCTTTCAGCATGAGATGTGGTATTATATCCGAATGCGAGATCAGCAGTACGCTCTGATCCGATTTGTAATTCCTGATGATCTCCCCATAGAAGTCCAGAATAAGCGAAGTGTCCTGGCAGGCTGTCGCTTCCATGATGGGCAGGCCCAGCTTCTGGGATAAGGGCAGGGCAGTATGAACCGTCCGGGTAGTTCGACTGGAATAGATACCGGCGATGCTGCCCACGTCGAATATGGTTGCGAGACTCTCGGCTCGTGCTACGCCTTCGATACTCAAAGGATGGTAGGCATCAAGAATGCCCCCAGGCCAAGTGGCGACTTTCTCAGCGTGACGGACAATATAGACAGTAGGTTGGGCGTCGACGCTAGGGCCTGTTCCCGCTATTACCAAAGCACAGGCCATTGCTAGTATTTTCGACGTACTCATGCACAATGCTCCTTGAAATTTCCTGGATATACACGGATATGTCACGGTGAGGACGGCTTAGTTCTGTGGAGCCGATAGGCCTCGTCTTCAGCGAAAGCCTTCAGGTTGATTCTCTGACCGCCGATCTCATGAGAGGCATTGGCGGCCAACACGGCGGCCAGACTATTCATTGATTGCCTGAAGGGACTTTTCAGAAGACGCTGATCGCCTTTTTCAATGGCCTCTATGAATGTCTCGTTGATTCCCGCGGGAGTTGTGAAATCTTCGCCACTGAGAAGAGGATGCCGAAGGGTCTCAGGAACCGGTGCCTCGGTCGGCGGATAGGGGCCGTCGTAATAATAGGCAGCAGGACCGTCCTGCTCGAATGCCAGTTGACCGTGATCCCAGAGAATGAGCTGATCGCCGATCCCCCGGAAGACGCGACGCAACTTGCTGAAATGGAGCGTACCGACAGCACCAGATTCGAATCCGAGATTCACCACACACGCATAGGGATTATCGCCGTCATTCTCAATGTCCGAGGGATCTCTCGGCACGTAGGTGGCCTGGACCCAATCAATATCACCTGCCCAATACCGCATAAGGTCCACAGTGTGGATACCTGCCTCAACTACCGCCGATCCGGACCACGAGAAATTTGCGGTCCAAACCCGGTTTGACGGACCACCTACTTCTTCCGTATGGGTATGTTTTGTCGAATGGCTTTCGAGGGCGGCATGCGATGAGGATGACAACATGACAATACGTTTATTGGTCAGAAAATCGCGGACCACCGTATTTTGATGGGAGTATCGAAGTTGGAAACCAGCAGTAGAGATTACACCTGATGCGGCTATCGCAGCATCCATGTCACGCGCCTCGTCGTAGTAGAGGCTCATGGGTTTCTCGACAAAGACATGGATTCCGGCTTGTGCGGCGGCGATCACTTCATGGTTGTGTACAGCGGGAGGAAGGCAAACATACAACGCATCCAGAGACGCTTCGGATAGCATCGTCTCGAATGAGGTATATTTCCTCACCGAATCGTCTCGATACTCTGCAACGAAGGAACGGATTTTAGTGGTGTCGAGGTTGTCGGACCATGCGTCACAGAGGGCACAGATCTTAATCCGGCCATCATCCTGCATGCGCCAGAGCTCCTGCAGGTGCTGCAGCCCTCTCTGGCCGATCCCAAGCATACCTACTCGAATTGGGTCCATTGTCAGTTTCTCATCATCCCGACCATCAATAGCCTATGATGCCTATCGTTAACTTGACGGACCAGGGAATGACGCTGAAACTCTCACCCGAGAACTTCTTACTGGCGTTGATATAGGTGAATGCCAGTTTGGTCCTGATATGCTTTTTGAACTCGTATCCGCCCCCGAATGTTAATCCAGGTCCGTAACGGGTTGGCAGAGATGATGATGTTGAAGGACGCACCACTCCCACGCCGATTCCGGCCGTGACAAATCCTGCAGGCGCCGAAGGCAGAAATGTCTGTTTTCTGTAATATGTGAGTCCCACACCGTTAAGCTGGGTAAGCGTAAAAGACGCTAT
>JABIQT010000465.1 GCA_018667995.1 Candidatus Latescibacterota bacterium | reverse complement strand
TCCACTCTCACCGGCCAAACCCTCGATGGAAGTTATTTCTCGGCTTCGCGCACTGTGGGTTAAGATCGAGCAGGAATACGCCGGAACGTCGTCTATCAACACGGTACATGCTCCACATTCACCACGGTCGCAGCCGAGTTTTGTACCCGTGAGACCGAGTTTATACCGTAGGGTCATAGCTAGCGTTTCCTGCGGAAGGACGTCCACGCGTCTGACCCGTCCATTGATGTTCAATGAGATCAGACGTTCTACGGATCCAGGCGCGGGCGTACCATCGCTTCCTGCGCACCCGCCCAAAAGATAGCCTGTGGATGAAACGGCGATTCCCGTCGCAATAATACTCTTTATGAAATCTCGTCGGGACATGTTCGATAGGACATGCGGCGCTTCATTAATGGAACCATCTGTAGGCTCCACCTGGATGAAGCTGTCATCCTGTCCTAACACGTCGCGTGGCTTTTCACTGGCCATTTGCACCCTCCTGGGCCCTATGTGGATTTGCAGGTGCGGACGAAGACCATTTCGCCGCTATCCCGGTAAGATAAAGCGTCTATAGAAGATAATTTGAGGTCTGATCGCTGTGTACAGTGGTTTGATTATATATATATTCAATAAATGCAGGTCAATTATTCAATTCAAAAGCCGAATCAGGTCGGTGTGGCTCGTTTGTTACACTATTGTCATCCAACTGTCACACCCCTTCTGTAGGTTGTGACTCTGAGCAACCGATAGTACTCCGGGCCCATTGACAAACAGGCCATACCGGCGTATGGTTATTAATGTCTGTCGGCGGTTTCACCTCGCGTGAAGTCGCAGTGGTAGCAGTCCAATCCGTACCTTACAAGCAAGGTTATTTTAATGGAATCCGTGCCTAAAATAGAGCAATCCGCAGAACCTGTAGAAGTCGACCTGAACGCCCCCGGAAACTTCATCAATAGAGAACTCAGTCTACTCGAGTTTCAGCGACGTGTCCTGGAAGAGGCGCAGGATCCGGGAAATCCCCTGCTTGAGCGTGTCAAATTCCTATCCATTGTTGGATCGAACCTGGATGAATTCTACATGGTCAGGGTTGCGGGGTTGCGACAGCAGATGGATGCTGGAGTTGTAGATATCCCCGCCGACGGACTGACGCCTTCCGAGCAGGTACATGCGATACGGGAATTAGCCTCGGAAATCATGCATGATATGCGAAGTTGCTGGCACCAAGATCTTTTGCCGCAGCTTCGGAGTTCTGGAATTCACGTTGTAGAATATGGAGACCTTACCAAGCGGCAGGCTGACGGCCTTCATAAGTACTTTCAAGAGTTCGTATTTCCTGTGCTCACCCCCATTGCCTTCGATCCGGGCCGTCCCTTTCCTCACATATCGAATCTGAGTCTGAATCTTGCAGTGCTCATCCGTGATAGTGCAGGAAAAGAACGCTTTGCCCGCATCAAAGTACCCGGTACACTGCCCCGACTGGTCCCTGTTAAGACATCAGGCGGAAACCGTCGGCAACACCATTTCGTCTGGCTTGGCCAGTTGATCATCGCACATTTGGAAATGCTCTTTCCAGGGATGGAAATCGTCGAGGCGCATCCCTTCAGGGTCACAAGAAATGCCGACATGGTCATTCAGGAACTTGAAGCGGATGACCTGCTGGCAACCATGGAGGAAGGTGTCCGCCAGAGGCGTTTCGGGACGGTTGTTAGAATGGCTGTGAACCGGGACATGTCGCAGCGTGTTCGGGAAATCCTGACTACAAATCTTCGCCTGAATTCTGAAGACATCTACACCCTGGAAGATCCTTTAGGGTTCAGCGACCTGTCGGCTCTCTATCGTATCGACAGGTATGAACTGAAGTTTCCCGCGTTTCTACCCGCGACCCATAAGGCAAACAACAATCAGGCGGGTGAAGTGGATCTGTTCGCTGCTATCCGGCAACAGGATATCCTCTTGCATCATCCCTACGATTCGTTCAGTCCGGTTGTCGAATTCCTGAATGCTGCTGCACGTGATCCCAATGTGCTTGCTATCAAGCAGACATTATATCGTGTGGGTAGCAATTCTCCTATCGTCGAGGCGTTATTGAAGGCCCGGGAGAACGACAAGCAAGTTAGCGTGCTCGTGGAGTTGAAGGCCAGATTCGATGAGGAGAGCAATATTGAGTGGGCACGCAAACTTGAGACGGCCGGGGTGCACGTAATATATGGGCTTCTAGGCTTGAAAACACACTCCAAGATTGCCCTGGTGGTGCGCCAGGAAGGCAAGCGCATTCGGCGCTACGTCCACATGGCGACTGGGAATTATAACACCGTAACGGCACATCTTTACACTGATCTTGGGTATTTCACGTGCAATGAGGACGTGGGAGCCGACGCGACCGATTTTCTGAATTATCTTACTGGCTACTCCGATAAGAAGAGCTACCGCAAGGTTCTCGTGGCGCCCGTGAGTCTGCGGTCCGGAATAGAAGATTTAATCAACCGTGAGATTAACCATCAGACAAAGGGTGAACCCGGGCATCTGATTTTCAAAATGAACTCACTGGTCGACAAACAGATGATTCAGTTACTCTACAAGGCCTCCCAGTCTGGAGTGAAGATCGACCTTATAGTACGCGGTATATGTTGTCTGCGCCCTGGAGTTCCGGGATTGAGCGAGAACATCAGAGTGATCAGTGTTGTAGGGCGCTTCTTGGAGCACAGCAGATTTTACTATTTCCTGAATGGCGGTACTGAGGAGATTTACCTTGGCAGCGCTGACTTGATGCCGCGGAATATCGATCGGCGCGTGGAGCTGTTGTTTCCGGTCGAGGAGCCAAAGCATATACGGTATCTCCGTGACGAGGTCATGAACGCCTATCTCACGGACAACGTAAAATCCCGTTCGCTGTGTCCCGATGGCACATATGAGCGGATGTCGGTAGGGGTTACGTCGGATCCCATCGATACGCAGACGTGGCTTCAGGAACGGCACCGGGAATTGGCAGACTGAAAGGCGGATTCTGAGGATGACTCTGGATGGTGGAAGCAGAGAGTTGCTAGAGACGGACAAGTCTCTGGAGATCGAGCGTAAGTTCCTTGTGGAGACGCTGCCCGATAATTGTGATCGAGAATCGTACGAGCACATCGTGCAGGGCTATCTTGCCATTACTGATGATGGAACAGAAGTGAGGCTTCGTCGAAAGGGCGATCAATATTTCCAGACAGTTAAAGGGCCGGGTGATATGGTCAGGTCGGAATATGAAATAGAATTGACGCCAGAGCAGTTCACAGCACTATGGCCCGCTACCTGCGGAATGCGGGTTGAGAAGGCTCGCTACGATATAGCATATGAAGGACTGACGATAGAGCTCGATGTGTACCATGGCGAGCTGGAAGGACTCCGTATCGCCGAAGTAGAATTCAAATCGACTACAGAGAGTACCTCTTTTGTGGTCCCACGCTGGTTTGGGACCGAGGTTACCAAAGATCACCGGTACAAGAACAAGCATCTGGCGCTTGTCGGTCTTCATGATACCGCCTCAATTGCTTGTATCTGAAACGTGAGTACCGTTGGAATAACCGCATCGACAGGCCTGTAGCGCTGTCTGTCATACATCAGGCTCCGCATTACTGCTGACCTATAAGGAGATTCGGAATGCAGTCTCATTTCGAAGAGCATCTACAGCGCGACATTGATCAGATTCGTGAGAAAGTGATCAGAATGGGTGGCATGGTGGAAGACGCTCTGAGATCGGCCTTGAAGGCCATCCAGGAGCAAGACCGCCGGGTTGCCTACTCCGTCATTCTAAAGGACGGGTACATCGACGAGATGGAAAATGAGCTGGACTGGCTCTGCCTGAAGTTTCTCGTCAAACATCAACCTGCCGCCACGCAACTTCGACTGGTCTATTCTTCGATAAAGATTAACGGTCATCTAGAGCGCACGGGAGATTACGCCGAGGCATTAGCGCGGCAGTATCTGGCGCTGAGTGACATCGGTCCCCAGCCATCATTTGACAGCCTTATTGAGCTGATCGAAATGGTTATCAGGATGATCCATAATGCCATTCAGTCCTTTGCTGACCAAGACGCCAAACTCGCTCTCGAGACGAGGACCATCGAGAAGAGCAAAGTGGTGGATCACCAGCGTGCTGCGATACTGGCTCACCTGACCTCGCAACACAGCGAGGGAGTGCTTCCCTCATCAGCCCTGGTGCCACTCATGACGATGGCTAATCGCTGCGAACGAGTCGGTGATCAGGCCGGAAACATCTGCGAGGAAGTGTTGTACATATATACCGGCGAAGGCATGAAGCATGAAGGCAAGGAAGTCATACGGATTCTCTTTGTGGACGAGCTTGATTCCTGTCGAAGCCAGATGGCGGCCGGTATCGGTAATGCCATTGGCGTTGAGAGATTCCAGTTCACCAGTGCTGGGATGAAGGTTGAGCGGATCGATCCTAAGACCGTTGAATTCATGGCCGGCAAGGGCATTGACGTTTCACATCAGGTGCCGACATTTGCGGACCAAATATTGAACATTGAAAGCTACCAGGCTGTGATCTCACTTTGCCGGGAGGCTGAAGCTGCCCTACCGCCTCCGACAGCAAAGACGGTTAGTATTACGTGGGAGATTGATGATCCCTCCCGCGTTGAGGGTTCAGAGGAAGAGATACAGGCGGCATACGAACAGACCTACAAGTACCTTGATATACATATACGGGATTTTATTCAGGCTATACTGGGACATGACCTTGGAGGAAAGGAGGATGAGTGAACGTGCGTGTTCGACACCAGCCTGCGGTAGTTCCTAGCTCCGGTTTCATTACACGAGAAATCTGACAATGATGATGTTCAAGAAAAATGGAGCAACAAAAAATGTCATACAGGTCGCTGTTTAAGAAGTGTCTGATTGGTAGTTTCGCGGTTGCATTATGTCTCTTTCAAGCCGCATGTGGCGGATCGAGTGATAACGGAAGCACCCCGAACAAAGATATCATCCAGAACGCGGGATCTGACACGATGGTCAACCTGGCACAGGCCTGGGCAGAATCATATGCCGGTGTTGCTCCGACTGTGTCCGTTGAAGTATCGGGAGGCGGTTCCGGCACCGGTGTTGCGGCGCTCATTAACGGCACAGTCGATATCGCCAATACCAGTCGCCAGATGAAGCCTGAAGAGCTGGAACGCGCCAAGCAGAATACCGGTCAACAGCCTATTGAGTTCATCGTCGGGTTCGATGCACTTGCGGTCTATGTGCACAAGGATAATCCGCTGGAAGAAATCACTATCGCGCAGTTGGCGGATATATACGGCGAAAAAGGAACCCTGGACAAATGGTCGGCCCTGGGCATCGACCATAAAGCGTGCGAATCTGGAGAGATCATCCGAATCAGTCGGCAGTCCAATTCGGGAACGTACCATTACTTCCGTGAGACTTTGCTCGGGGACACGCAAGATTTCAAGTTGGGTTCACGAGACCTTCACGGTTCAAAAGACGTGGTAGAACTGGTGGAGCGGACGCCTTGTGCGATCGGCTACAGTGGAATGGGTTATATGACAGAGCACGTCAAGGCACTCAGAGTCGCCGTGAAATCTGGCGACACCGCCTATCCGCCAACTTTGGAGACGTCCCTCAACAAGACCTATCCTATTGCACGTCCGCTGTACATCTACTCCCTCGGGGAGCCTACAGGAGCCACTAAAACCTACCTGGACTGGGTCATGTCCGCAGAGGGTCAGAAGATCGTCGAGGACAATGGATATGTACCGGTACAGAAAGACTCGGAACCAGAGAATGAAGCCACGGGAGACTGATCATTGCTGAAGACTAGGCATCGGCCTGAAGGCACAACCGAGTTCATTATAGAATGGATCATCCGACTGTGTGGTATCAGCGCCATTCTGTTCGTATTTGGTATCTTCTTCTTCGTATTTCGTGAAGGGGCCTCCTTCTTTTTCGGGGGGCTCGATCTTACAGAATTCCTCACCAGCTCCGAGTGGTTTCCCTCGTCTGTGAGCAATAAGCGCTATGGCGTATTCGCTTTGATGGTTGGTACGTTCAGTGTCACGGCATTGGCCATGGTCATCGCCGTGCCGTTTGGAATCGGAGCTGCCATCTTCGTTTCTGAATTCTGCAGTCCGAAGCTCAAGGAAACGGTCAAGATTGTGATTGAGCTTTTAGCCGCCATTCCCTCGGTGGTCTGGGGATTCATTGGATTGACCATCATGAATGAGTTGATCATCGACATTTTCGATGCGCCCATCGGATTGACTGTGCTGAATGGTGGGCTGATCCTGGCGCTCATGAGTGTGCCGATCATCGTATCTATTGGTGAGGATGCTCTGAAGGCCGTACCAGATTCTTTCAGGGAGGCTGCTGTAGCCCTGGGGGCGACCCGGTGGCAGGTCGTGTACCGCGCCCTTCTGCCCGCCGCCAAGAATGGGCTGCTGGCGGCGGCACTGCTGGGCGTCGCTCGGGCGGTGGGCGAAACCATGGCGGTGCTCATGGCTACCGGGCATTCCGTTCAAATACCTACGGGCCCGCTTGATTCTGTCAGGACGCTCACCGCGACCATCGCGGCGGAACTTGGTGAAGCCCCTGTGAATTCGGATCATTACCAGGTTTTGTTCATAATCGGGGTATTGTTATTTTCTATAAACTTCATCGTTAACCTGAGCGCCGACATGATCGTCAAGGGCGTAAGAGGTAAGGATTAATGAGCGCTAATACCGAGGCCTTAACCGACAAGACTTTCACCGAAACCGGGTTGGGACGCAAGAAACGGTTCACGGAAAATCTGGCTCGGATAGTCTTTGCTACAATGGCACTGATGATGATCGTGCCGTTGCTCCTGATCGTGGGCTATCTGGTTGTCAAAGCGGCGCCGATTCTGTCCATCGATTTTCTCATCAAGAATCCCATTCGTGGCATGCGCGAGGGTGGTATATGGGCGCCCTTTCTTGGTACCCTGTACCTGGTAGGCATTTCATTGATCGTAGCCACTCCCATCGGTGTCCTGGCGGCTGTGTACCTGAATGAGTATGCCCAGGAAAACTGGTTTACCCGGATCATAAACCTTGCAGTGGTTAATCTGGCCGGCGTACCGAGCATTGTTCATGCCCTCTTTGGGTTGGGTGCTTTTGTCCTCTTTGCCGGTATTGGGCGTTCGATTCTGGCTGCGTCTCTGACACTGGCCATCATGACACTACCGGTGATCATTGCCAGCACCAAGGAGGCTCTGGGTGCCGTGCCTTTTTCATTCAGAGAAGCCTGCTGGAATGTCGGTGCCACGCGTTGGCAGACGATCCGAGGTATCGTCCTACCCAATTCTGTCAGCGGAATCCTGACCGGCGTTATCCTGCAGGTCTCCCGTGCAGCCGGTGAAACCGCACCGATTATGTTTACGGGTGTGGTCTTCTTCAAAGCGATTCCCGAGGGAGATATCTTCGCCTATGGTCTACTGGACCAGTGCATGGCGCTGTCCATGCACCTGTTCACCATCTCGACCCAGGTTCCCGGTGTACCCGAGGCCTTGCCCTACGGCACCGCCGTAGTACTGCTTGGAACGGTCCTGTTAGTGAACACAACCGCCATCATCATACGCGTGTAT
>JABIQT010000672.1 GCA_018667995.1 Candidatus Latescibacterota bacterium | reverse complement strand
CGTTCAGGTTTCGTACATAGGTGTACCGTTCGGTTCTCACGCCCCGCCAGGGCTGGCCGCGGTATTCGGCAAAGGGAGCTATGGACATGATGTAGCTCCCGTCATTGCCATCAAAAGAATCGCCTTGTACCGCCGGCGTGTGATCCAATCCCTCGCAGGTGTCAGGGATGGGGATGCCTGCCAGACCTAATATTGTAGGCATGATATCTACCACGTTGAATGGCGTTGAAACGCGATGTCCGACACTAGCCTGACCCGGGCATCGCATGACAAAGGGCACTACCACAGATTCGTCCCACGGATGCTGCTTTCGCTGAACCCCTTGAGATCCAAGCATATCACCGTGATCAGATGTGAAGACGAAGATCGTATTCTCCATCAACCCCTGCTCCTCCAAGGCGGCGCCAACCCTGGCCAGTTGATCATCTAGAGCTGTCACATGGGCGTAATAGCCGGTCAAATCGTCGTAGTCTGGCTCGGTACAATTGGGGCGCACATCAATGTCACCCGGGGCATACATATCCAGGTATCGATCGGGTAGCATGCGGTAGGGATTGTGGGGGGGGCCCCATGACAGTACGAGCGCGAAGGGGTCCTCCTTCTTGCGATCACCAATGTAATCTACTGCCAGGGTCGTCTGATCCGCAGCGTCATAACCGTCCCAGAATTTTGGTTCGTCCGAATCGTGATAGTAAATAGACTCGTTGTAGTTATGAGTACAATTGCCCACCGCCCAGAAATCGAAGCCCTGCCGTCGGGGTCCCGGAGGCGTGTAGGCGCTACGGTCTGGACCATCCAGGTGCCACTTGCCGATATATGCGGTGTCGTATCCTGCATCACGCAAGACAGTTCCGAATGTGGGTCGGTCGGTGGGCATCGTGACATCGTTCATGAACATGCCGGTAGAAAGCGGATATTGTCCCGAGAGAAATGCGGCACGCCAGGGCGTGCATACCGGCACGTTAGATATGGTGGTGTCGAATACTACACCCTCAGCGGCCATCTTGTCCATGTACGGGGTCTGTACCCTCGCACCGTTAAATCCGGTAGTTTGGGCCCGCATCTGGTCGGCAAATACAAAAACGATATTGGGTCGAGACATAATCTCTCCGTTGATAAGCGAATTCGGACCGGCACCATATACAGGCCAGCCAAAGCCTATGTGATGGGTCTTCCAGGTTGATACTCAATAGAAAACGGTACAAACGTAAAAGGACAGGTAATGTGAGTCGGTACTGGCGCACCACCAGTTGGTATGCACTATTCCAGCACTAAAACTGCACCGAGGCTGTCTCCTTTTAGGACGCGGTTGAAGACTCTCAGGCACAGCACTATCCCCGTCTGAACGGAGACGATCTCTTCAACAGTTTCACCCATTGGATCGGTAACCTCACCGAGGACATCTCCCGGAACCACGGACTGGGTGAGTTTGACGGTAGGATTGAAGTAACCATCCACAGGCGACTGGTAGTTTACCTGGATAAGGCCAGACTGGTCGCTGTCATCTTCCACCGTATGCACTGTGCGATTATCAGGTTGCTCGCGCTCGATCATTCCCAGTTCGCTCATTACGTTCAGGCAGCCCTCTGTATAGGCGTCCACACCGTCAGGGCTGCAAATACCGCCGCCCATATACTCCGCATAGATTGCAGGAATCCGGGCATCCCGCGCCACGGAAAGCGTTCGTCCATCAAGCTGTGAAGTGGTTCCCCATATGATAGGAAGATTGAACGCCTCTGCCAAACGGCGCTGCACGTCCAGCACCTCGGAATCGGGATGCAAGGTGTATCCCACGGTGGGGTAGAAATGCATGATGTTCCCGCCGCTGTGGAGATCGATGAGAAAATCCGAAGTACGGATCAAGGAACTGACCTCGTGGGCAACGCGCTCGGTTATAGATCCGTCCGGGCGCCCAGGACAGGTTCGCGCCAGATCCAGACCGTCCTCCGCCGTTCTTTCTCCCCGAATGAAAGCGCCTTCATTCACGACGGGAACCAACGTCAAACGGCCACGCACGCCTGAGGCGTCCACCGTCCGTTTCAGACGCCGGATGGCAGCCATGGATTCAAACTCGTCGCCGTGAACCCCGCCCAGTACAAGCAAATGGGGGCCGGGCTTCCCTCCTTGAAGTGTAGTCTTCTTGAGTGCCAGCTTTTCCGACATTCTCAACGCCTCCTTTTCGGTCTGCATCCGTTGACAATCATGGTGTCCAGACATATCATGCCAACATTATCGACAAATACAAGGAATATTGTAACCCGAATTGAGTCTGATATCCCCTCGAGGCGACTGAAAATCTGACAAGACCTATTGACCAGGCGCTGACTGATCCAAAGTGCCCACCGCTGATACCAAGGCAACGACACATGAGTATCAAGATTTCGATCGTAGTCAAAGAAGAGAACGGCGAAGACAGGCGACACTGGCCGCTAACCAGAGGGGTGCCACTTCCCAAGGGCCGACTTAAGAAGGTCTCCAGTCTGGGAGTACGTGATGCTCGCAGGATCCCCGTTTTCGCTCAATTCCGAGTTCTAAGCCTATGGCCCGACGACAGCATAAAATGGGTGCTGGTAGATTTCAGAGCGGACGTCGATGCGCACAGTACGGCAGTCTTCACCGTCCACGATGACCAGTCCACTCAGGAGACTTCACCTCCAAGTACAATCCGAGTTGCGCATTCGGACGACCGGATCGATGTGGATACCGGTCCGCTTTCTTTCTCAGTGAATCGCACTACTTATGGCTTTCTGGACAAGGTGATACTCAATGCGGTCGCAGGCAGTAGTGCCTCGCAGGTGGTATACGATGCAAGGGAGCATGGGCGACAGGGAGATGCCTGGATACGCATTAACGAAGGCCATTCAGATGGTGGAACGAAACGTCGCATATATGGAATGGGGGGCGTGTGCAGAGCTTCGTTGGCTCCAGATGCCTATTCCGTAAAGGTAGAAGAATCGGGGCCGATGCGGGTCGTACTCCGCTGTGATGCGCCTTGCGAAGCTGACATCCCCATGCATCACTATTCGGGATATCGCCCCTTTCATCTGGCGACACGGATCTATGCCTATGCTGGTCAAAGATACCTGAGAGTGTTGCACACTGTCGTGGTGGCCTGCAACCCTCGGGAAACCAAGATCGACGAGATCGCCCTGAAATTGCCGTGTCATCTCAGTGGCTCCATTCGATACACCGCGTCCACCGATTTGGTGGGAGACGGAATCCTCGGCTCCGATGATGTGGTCGCCCTGAGCCAAGAAAGCCATGATCAATGTTCCCTGTCTATTGGACAGCCGAACCAGGTAGACCATATAGAAACTGGGGCATTAAATGAGGG
>JABIQT010001156.1 GCA_018667995.1 Candidatus Latescibacterota bacterium | reverse complement strand
CCTAAATGCATAGAGGACCTGGAGCCCATGCTGCTGGAGATGGAGGAGCACGCGAACATGGAGGCCGGGAGCGTGGGCATCGTGGCGACTATCGAGTCCGCACGCGGAATCATCCATGCACCGGCCATTGCAGAAGCCAGTCCACGCATGACAGCGTTGATGCTGGGATCGGAGGATCTTGCCCTCGACCTCGGCATCACCAGTGGTACCGATGGGTGCCCCGATGACATGGTGTATGCCCGGTCGGCCACCGTTGTAGCCGCCGCTTCGGCGGGTCTCCAGTCCATAGATCGTATTGTGCCGAATATAGAAGACGCTGAGCGACTGGAGCGCGACGCACGTCAGGGACGGGGCTTGGGATTTACGGGAAAAGCCGTCATCCATCCGCGGCAGATTGACATTATAAGGAGATGTTTTGTGCCTTCAGATACAGAGATCGCACATGCACGACGTGTCATCGATGTCTATGACGAGGCCGAATCTTCAGGCAGTGGGGCCGTGTCGCTGGACGGCCAGCTCGTGGATCGTCCCATCGCTGAGCAAGCCCGACGCCTGCTAAATGAGGCGGGCAGGGACCAATGAGCGAGCTCTATCAGTCGGTAATCGATACCGATATTCATAATACGATTCCGTCCTTGAAGACGCTCTATCCCTACCTGCAGGATTTCTGGCGGGATTATCTGGAAGAATCGGCCTTCGTAGGGCCCGACGCTCACGACTATCCTGCTGGGCTACCGTTTTCTGCCAGGGCGGATTCGAAATCATCCGATGGTCCACCAGGCTCCCAGATGGAACTGGTCAGGAGCAATACGATCGATGCCTGGAAGGCCGAGATCGGCATACTGACGTGCAACTACTGGACCACCAGCATACATCATGAAGATTTCGCCCTCGCCCTGTCTTCGGCCATAAACGACTGGCAGATCGATGCCTTCCTGAATCCGGAACCCCGTTTTCGGGCCTCATTGGTCGTGCCCGGCCAGAATCCGGAGTTGGCGGCTCAGGAGATCGACCGGCTGGGGGGACATCCCGGATTCGTCCAGGTCATAGTCCCCGTGCGTTCTCATACACTGTACGGAAAACGCCATTTTGATCCGCTCTATGAGGCAGCGGTGCGCAATAATCTCGTGGTGGGAATCCACTACGGCGGCGCATCAGGACATCCGCCCACGCCCACTGGGTGGCCTGTGTCGTTTCTCGAGGAATACACAGGGATGACTCAGTTATTTCAGTCTCAGCTACTCAGCCTGATTACAGAAGGGGCTTTCAATCGTCATCCGGATCTCAAGGTTTCGTTCATTGAAGGTGGGTTTACCTGGATTCCTTCGTTCATCTGGCGAATGGACAAGGAGTGGAAAGGGCTGCGCCACGAACTGCCCTGGCTTACCGAGCCTCCTTCGGCCTACATTCACAGGCACCTCAGATTCACGACCCAACCTATGGGCGCGCCGCCCGACCCCGTGCACATGAGCCAGATACTTGATCAGATGGGATCCACTGATCTGTTGATGTTCGCCACCGACTATCCGCACCACCACTTCGATTCACCGCGTGAGGCGCTGATCAAAGGGATAGAGGAACCATTGCTTGGGAAAATCATGGCTGAGAACGCGCGAAACTGGTATGCTCTACCAAACTGAACCCCCCAACATGGCTATTATGGCGGTTGATCCGTTTCACATCCGCTTCGGGAGATGAATCGTGACGGTTACGTCGGCTGAGACTAAAACGCAAGTACGGGAACAGCACGCAGCGATAGACTGTGACATCCATAACGCGATGCCGAACGACGTCACATTCCGCAAGTATCTGCCGACTGAATGGCATGCGCACCATCAATCCAACGGCCGCCGGGGACATGTAGGTTCCGGATATCCGAGAGCTGTGCCGCATGCGGCCCGGGTCGATTCGTGGCCGCCGTCAAGGCTTCCTCCAGGGGGTGACCTCGGATTCATGCGAGAGCAGCTTCTTGATTACTGGGGATTCGATTACGGGATTCTGAATTGTCTGGGTGGTGCGGGTGGAGACCTGAATCTGCCCTACGCCGCTGCGCTTTGCCGCGCAATGAATGACTGGCAAGTATCGGAATGGCTTGAACCGGAACCTCGTCTACGTGCCTCGTTGCTCGTGCCCTATGAAGATGCAGACCTGGCTGCCGCGGAGATTGCCCGCATGGGGGATCACCCGGGATTCGTCCAGGTATTGCTGGTGTGCCGGACCAGAGAACCGTTGGGGCACTGGAAATACTGGAAAATGTACGAGGCCGCGGTCCGCCATAATCTGCCCATCGGTATACATTTCGGCGGTGCTGGAGGCGGGCCCATAACGGGGGCTGGCTGGCCGACGCATTATATGGAAGATCACGCCGGCATGTCACAGGCGTTTCAGGCACAGGTGGCAAGCTATGCGTTGAGCGGTGTATTTGATGCCATTCCCGAGCTGAAGGTCGTTCTGATAGAGGGTGGGTTCGCGTGGCTGCCTCCCCTGATGTGGCGGCTTGACCATCATTGGCAGCACATCGGAAACGGGGCTGTGCCACTCAAGCGGTTGCCCTCTGAATATATCAGGGATCACATGTGGTTGACGACACAGCCCATGGAGGAACCTGCCCAGAAGGCACATTTTGCGCAATTGCTCGACCAACTCCAAATGAATGATCGGCTTATGTTCGCCACAGACTATCCACATTGGGACTTCGACGCCCCAACCACGGCCTTTCCTGTGGAACTGGATTCCGATCTCAAACGGGCTATCATGGCCGACAATGCCAGAAACCTGTATAGTCTTCTTTGAGGCTGGAGCCAATCATGCCCAGACATATCGTTGCAAACGTAGATGAGATCCCGCCAGGAGAGCGTAAGGTCCTGGAGGTGGACGGTAGGTCCATCGGGGTTTTCAATGTCGATGGTGAATTTTACGCCATTCGTAACAGGTGTCCGCATCAGGGCGGTCCTGTATGCGAGGGGTATCTCACCGGATTCCTGAAGGCACGCATTCCCGGAGAATATACCTACACGCGGCAGGGCGAGATACTCCGCTGTCCCTGGCACGGTTGGGAATTTGACGTGAAAACCGGACAATCCTGGATTGATCCCAAGAAGGTCCGCACACGCAGCTATCCGGCGCATGTCTCATCAGCCTCTGCAGTCCAATCGGACCCTGATCTTGAGACAGGCCCTTACATTGCGGAAACCTACCAGGTAAGTATAGATTCCGAGTTTGTCATCGTAGAGATTCCATGACTGGGTGTGTCGCTTGATATCCGCACCAGCTATATAGATACCAGCAAGCGCCTATCTTTCGTCCGAGCAAGTTTAGCAGGATGAAGGTGCTTAATTCAGGCTTAACCCCTTCTTGCCCTTAGCTTTTTGGCTCATCTCAATAACGAGCTTTATTCCACTAACCTTCTCGACTCACAGCAAGGCCATTTAATGGAAACCACGGCCCACCTCGGCATACTCTCCGTCATACCGGCGGCTATGGCTATCGTTCTCGCCTTTGCCACCCGGAACGCCATATTCTCATTGGCTGTTGCCTGTCTCACTGGCGTATTGCTTGCCGGAAATGGTCTCGCAGGTTTCCCCACGCTGATGATAGATGCTCTGGGAAACCCGAGTTTTTCCTGGATATTTCTACTTGAGCTCTTCATTGGAATCCTGATCGCTTTCTTCATCCGCTCGGGCGCCATCCAGGGATTCACCCAATATATGGCGCAGAAGGAGCTCAGCCGAAAAGGGATTCAGCTGTGGACGTGGGTACTCGGGATGTTCGTATTTTTCAGTGATTATTTCAGTCCCCTCTTTGTGGGTACGACCATGCGTAGCCTGACCGACAAGGCGCGCATATCACGCGAGAAACTGGCTTATATCGCCGACTCAACTTCGGCTCCCGTTTCGGTGATCGTGCCGATTACCGGCTGGGCGGTCTATATAGCTGGCTTGACCATAGGAATGGGGCCAGTGATCGACGCCGGTGATGCCATGGCCCTGTTTACGCAGGCGATTCCGTACAATTTCTATGCGGTGCTCTCTGTGCTCATGGTGGGCCTCATCGCCATGGGTATAATCCCCGAATTCGGCCCCATGCGCACCGCAGAACGCCGGGCGCAGCTTGAAGGTAAGGTCCTGCGTGATGGTGCGGTTCCACTCATAGGCGAGGAACTCACCGAAACGCCGGTTTTTCCTGGAATTAAAACACACCTGTTTTTCAATTTCATTCTTCCGGTACTGATCGTGATAGGCATTGCAGTCGGTACCTTTGCCTTCGCTGGATCCGCAAAGATCATGGAAGCCTTCCTGGCGGCCGTGGCCGTTTTGGGCATTACGCTGAGGATACAGGGCATTTCCCTGAAAGATATTATGGACACATCCATGGTCGGCATTAAGGGAATTATGCCAGCCGTTATGATCCTTGCCTTTGCTTATACGATAAACCAGCTGAGCAAGGACATGGGTACAGCTCAGTATATGATTGAGATCTCCCGCGGATTTCTTACGCCGGGATTACTGCCTTTCATGACCTATATGCTTGCCGCCACCATCGCCTTCTCAACGGGGACCTCGTGGGGTACATTTGCCATTGTGATTCCTATCGCCGTACCGATGGCATTGTCTTATTCCGGGGATGAGATCACTCCGCTCGTATGTGCTACCCTT
>JABIQT010001155.1 GCA_018667995.1 Candidatus Latescibacterota bacterium | reverse complement strand
GTACTATATCTTTGTCCGGTGGCCCACAGCCCTGGACAGGATTTGCCTCGGCCCGCCTCACCAACTAGCCACCGTCTTGTTCAGAATGTCGTCAGCCATCCTGGCAACAGCCTGCTCGACCCCCTCGTTCCGGTCCTCCGTCGTGCCTGAGGCAATTTCAAAGACACCCCAAGCTCGCATGTCCAGATCTTCCCATATCACGCTGTTCTGTCGGACGTCCTCGTAGCGTACACTGGCTACGATCCAAAGACGGGTCTCGCGCGTATCAACGTCTTGTTCAAAACTGACGGACTCCTCCCTCACTGTGACCACCGTGCCCGATATTATGGAATCGGCGTCCCGGGAGTCGACTACCTTGAGCTGATTGTCCGTGACAAACTTGGAGACAATAGCATCAGTCAACGGCTCGATAATGCCGTTTTCGACGGTTGCATTCTGAAACAGAGGAATAGCAATCGTCCTGATATGTGACGGTAAAGACCGCGATGACGTGGAATAGTGACTGCATCCAAAAGCAATCGCTACAAAGCTGAAAATAAGGACGGACGCAATGTGTGTTGTGCTCTTACTGTGGATTTGGATAGCCCTTCGATTCATGTCAACGGAGTTAGATCGCCTGTTTACAACCTGAATCACAGTGTATGATATAACACAGATGTTTCTTGATCTTGCGTGATATAAATCACATTTTCAGCAGATTTGGAGAATCCCTGTTGTTTTTTTTGAAATAACCTAGTACAGTCTTCTGATCTTGATCCCCCGGTAGTAGTGGGTCAAGATCTGATCGAATCTATACCCTCTAGATGCCATAGCAATGGCACCATACTGGCAAAGCCCAATACCGTGGCCGAATCCACCGCCATTAGCTATAACTTTACGTGGGCGCCCCTGCCGGTCCTTCACTATCTTCAAGGAAAACAGAGTGCTCCTCAAAAGGGGATTTCCTTTACCAGCCCTTCGAAGCACGCGGCGCACCTCGTCTCCCCGGATATTGAATGTAGCAGACTGAGTTTTGATCTCCAATTCCTTGACGCGCCCGCTCGCAGACCGTTTCCTGATCCGGAGGTCACGTAGGGCAACAGGCCCGTTCAACTGTCTTCCCCGTGATGGAAGCGTCGTTGTCAGAATTCGCTCAAGTTCGGGAACCTGCCATTCGACGACCCATCTGTAAACTGGTGATGGCTCGCAGAATACACCTCCTCGCCCCTCGTCTTTTATGGACCGCAAATACGCCACAGCAGGGCTGTCCCAAGCTTCGTCGATACTTTCAGTCCGTCCACCGCAAGTGGATGAATAGAAAGGACTGATCATCTTTCCCTTGTAGCTGCCTACAAGCCCATGGGTTTCGGCGATGGCCAGATCCGATAACTTGGTCTCAACCCCAAAGCCCTGGTAAACTTGATCCTCCACGGAAGCGTAAATATCAAAACCCCGGCTCCGTCGACGTCCCCGATTGGCCAGGGCATAGGTTCGTGCCGCGATGGCCTGTGCCTTAACGGCCGCAACCTGCGATGCCTTCAATCGGCCTATCTCGACGGGCACGACACCGCGCAGATAGTTCTCCAAATCCACCTCGTTCACGACATTCAGTTGACCTGCTTCTGGCACTATATCGACAACACCCCGGTACTCTTGTCCTGCCACCCAGATGCGACCGCCCTGCTCCAAAGGCTGAAATCTGACAGGGCCTGAATACAACCCGGCCGATTCACCATCGGGTGATACCATGTCTATCCATGCGCCCTGGGCTTTGGCAAGCCACATCTTCCCCCGGCCATCTTCACTGATATTCTCTCCCGTCGCGAGGTCCTGAACGCGGAATTTCCCGGTACCACCTGCGCGTGCTGTCGCTTGTCCGGTCACCAGGCCAACCCTGATAGCTGGAATGCGCTGGCGATCGGGCGTTCCGCTACGAATCCGAGTAGGCGGCGGTCCACAGCTTACCAGCCAGATCGCCAAACCCAGTGCTATAGCACGCGATAGGTATTTCATGGGAGACATATTTTTCCTAACACCGCGGACCTGTCCGCCCCTGTGGCACCGGGTAGATTGCCCGATCTGCCCAATAGCGTGCGATTCGCCAGTACTGCGAAGGCAACCGCCTCTTTAGCATCCGACGGCATACCGAGCTCATCTGAGGTAACCACATGCACGGGGTGGAATCGGCTGATCAACTGTTGAACCATGTAGTCGTTACGCGCACCACCACCGCTAACCACCAATTCGTCCAGCACGGTTTGCGGTGCAATGAAGCCCCGGTAACTTTCAAAGATAGACTGAACCGTGAGTTCTGTCGCGGTAGCCAGGAGGTCTGAAGTGGACATTTTAAAGCGCCTGCCATCGGCTATCGCCTGCTCCACGAACGCACGGCCAAACATCTCCCGGCCAGTAGATTTTGGTGGCGCTTTTCGATAGTAAGGAAGATCCATCCACTCCGTAAGCAGAGAACCGTTTATGGAACCCGATCGTGCCAATTCTCCACCTCGGTCCATTTCCCGTCCCGTGAGCCCCCGTGTCAAGGCATCAATGACCATATTTCCAGGTCCTGTGTCAAACGCTACTACATCCGATGGTCCGGCGCCTGCCGGCAGAACCGTGAGATTCGCGATCCCACCGACATTCAGAAGACCGCGCGAAAACTCAGCCGAACGAAACAGAAGAAAGTCGACGAGGGGAACCAGGGGCGCGCCTTCACCGCCACGGGCGACGTCTGCAGCGCGAAAGTCTCCTACCGTCACTACCCCCGTACGCTGGGCGATCACAGACGGTTCGCCAATTTGCAGCGTGGCGCCTGTCTCTACACCAAACATTTCAGCCCTGTTCGGAAGATGTCGGATGGTCTGACCATGACTCCCAATAAGATCTACATCAGAAAGACGCAACCCTGATTTGTCTGTTATCTGGCATGCCGCTTTCGCAAACAACTCACCTATGACAAAATTCAGCCGGCACAGATCATCCAATGAGCAGCGCTCGGACGCAGCCATCTCCAGTACGCTGTTTTGTATGCCATCCGGAAATAGAACGGTATCGTAGGCCAGTATCGAAAGACTGGGATTGTCGGGGGATTCCTGATTGATTCGTACCAGTGCGGCGTCGATACCATCCACTGAAGTCCCGGACATGAGACCGATGACAACTAACTCTGGCTTTCCAGTGATTTCGTCGACTACCTGCATTTGCATAACCTCTGGTGATTTCTATCGCTACAGTAAACCGGCCGAACCATTATGTCAAGCGCCGTCTCCCAAATATGAACCCCGAAAGCCGTTGACACTCAGTGAGATTCAGACCTATATATCTCCTCAGATTTCATTTGGCATCATCACTTTCAACTGGAATTTGAACTACGTGGACTGAGGCGAACATGCAAGACATCCAGACAGTAGACCCAGATCCTAATCTCGTCCGCAAAGCTGCGGTAGCAGGCGTGTTTTATTCGGATTCCAGCCAGCAACTGTCGGATGACGTTGATAAACTGGTCATGGATGCGGGTGGCCCAGTGATCGCTGGGGATATCAAGGCGCTTGTAGCTCCTCACGCTGGATACAGATTCTCTGGTGAGGTCGCTGCACGTGCTTTCAAGCAGGTGGCAGAGAAAGCCTACGAAACGGTCTTTGTGCTTTGCCCGAGTCACCGCGACCATTTCTCCGGAGTGTCCGCCTATGCGGGCGAAGCCTATGAAACGCCTCTCGGCCTTGTCAATATCGACCGGAAACGTGTATCCAGACTCTGTGAAATCCTCCCCGACATCATTCACAGGAGCGTTCTCGGTCACCGGGACGAGCACGCCATAGAAGTTGAACTCCCATTTTTGCAGCGAGTACTGCAGGCTGGATGGCAACTGGTGCCCCTGGTGATGGGAGACTACGACGCTCCCCTTTGTCGCAGACTCGCATCGGGCTTGGTCGACGTAGCTGGCGATGACGCCACTCTTATCGTCGCGAGTTCTGATTTGTACCATGGATACTCACACGAGCAATGCGTCTCAACCGATGTTAAGACACTTGAAGCTCTGGAAAGGGGCGACTCCGATCGTTGGCTGGATGGCCTGAAATCAAACGTGTATCAGGCTTGCGGAGGTGGCCCGATTGCGACCGCAATCAGTGCTGCGCGAGAATTGGGTGCCGATGCCACCGCGATACTCGGCCACACGACCTCCGGTGACGTAACGGCACAATTCCAGGGGTACGTGGTCGGATATGGCGCTGCCGTCCTCTACAGAGACCAGGCGAAAGATAGAGGATTAAGCGAGACACTCAGTGAATGGGAACAGACCAAACTATTGAATGCGGCCAGAACGGCGATTTCGGACATCGTCTTGCATCCAACCCTAAATAGCCCTCCCGAAGTCAATGACATGCCACCAGGAAAACTACGTGAACCGGGCGACGCTTTTGTCACGGTTCGTCTGGAAGGTGAACTACGGGGATGTATCGGCCGTACGGACTCCGATGCCCCCCTCATTCTCACCGTCCATGAGGTCGCTCGCGCAGCCGCAACACGCGATCCACGATTTTCGCCACTGGATCCCAAGGATCTGGAGAACCTGACGATCAGCATCTCTGTCCTTGGACAGCTGAAACCCCTCGATAACGTGAATGACCTGTTGATCGGGCAGCACGGCCTCTGCATTCGACAGGGCAGCACTACCGGGCTTCTCCTGCCCCAGGTAGCCTCGGACAGAAGCTGGGACCGAACGACCTTTCTGCAGCAAACCTGCGCGAAGGCGGGACTTCCGATTGAAGCGTGGTTGAGTCCCGAAGCAGAGGTGCTTTACTTCCAGGCACAGGTTCTGTCGGAAGTGAGTGGGGAAGCCTGATGGCGCCCTAACCTACAAATGTCTAAGTAGTCGGACGTGCGAATAGTCCATCACCGGGTCGGACGGAGGTAAAAGATTTGCATCATATCCCGTAGCTTGATGAATGAGAAGCCATCGAATTATGCATGCCTCGGCCACACTCTACGGCAAGCTACGGCCGGGGCGACGCCTTTCGCCTGCACATAATCCTGAGGAGTACCAATGACAGAGGCAGAACAGAAATTCTTTGCTAAGAATGGATTTCTCAATCTTGGTCGAATTCTCGACACAGAAGATGTGTCCCGGTTTCGAAGGTTATTCGATGACGACAAACGAAAGTTCCCTTACTTCTGGCATCCCTATGGTCACCATCAACACGTCAATTACGACGGACTCATAACGACAATCGCCTTTGATGAACTGATACGCCATCCGGACATCTATCCGACTCTTACAGACTTAATGGGCGGCCCGATATGTTTTGGGGAGATCGGTCTTCGGCAGATGGGACCATACAGCGGCGAATTTCACCAAGCCTGGCACAGGGACCGGGCGCATTGGACTGGGCATCCGCTGCGCATGGATTACCTACAGTTGATTGTCTATTTGGAGGACGTGGACCAAGCTACGCATTGTTTTTCCATCTCGCCTGAATCCGCGGACCAAGAGATCCTTGCCCACGAAGATAGACAATTAGAAAGAGGCGGAATCTACGACCTTCATGGCCCAGCCGGCACTTGTGCCCTCTTTAACGTATCTGTACTGCACACAGCCACAACGAGGCCGACGGACGCCACTCGGAAGACTGTCCAGATCTACTACGGCCACAGGGACCGAGCACCTCTAGCAAATGACTCCGCCATTCCTGCCACATTGTGGAGAGATCACCCCGACTCGGAAACGCGTGCCTTCTACGGCGTACTTAACGAACGTACGCAAATCCTGATGCATGCATTTCCGTAATCATGTTGTCTGGGACAATTTATCGCGATGAGTCTATTTTGATGAAGTGATGACTTCAGGGTCGTGCTCGAAGCGGTGAGAGCAGAAGGCATATATCACGAATGCTGAAGTGGCCACGAAGCCCCATGACAATCCAACAACTACCCCGGCATCGATGATGCCTCGCCACGGCTGGTCAAGGACCCGCACCAGCCCAATCAGGATGAGGATGCCAATCGTCAGCGTATACACGACGATTTTCCGGCGACGGCTTGAGTCGAAGTATCCGATGCAGAAAAACGGAGCAAGCAGGACTGACTTGAAGGTGGGCCGATGGAGAAGATATCTGGCCCGGGCCGCCACCCTCGGCGAGAAGGCCGTCTGGAAACCGCGATAGCCCTCAGAGTGCATCATGAAGAGGGTGTTTCCAATGAGGACTACCCAATGGTACCACAGAAGATCCATTGAAATCGCCTCGACCGCGACGGGCATCAGGCGAGCCACGGCGAACACCAGGATTGAAAGAATTCCCAGAACACCCCATATGGCACCAATAACACCCATTAATTTCAATTAGATATCCCTCATGCACAATACCAGTTCATCAAACGGTCTCTATATTGCAGAGTTGTGTATTTTCGCCACGAAGGGTGGGCTTGTCAAGCGATATCCCAGAAGATCATGGCGCCTGCGCAAGCTATGTAATCTCTCTCCTGCAAACTCGAAATCCATACCGACGATATATTACGTCTCCTCGTATACCGAGTCGCCCCGGTTTAGCCTGAGGGCAATTTGTGCAGTCTGATTCATTGATCGCTGGGTCGGAGCGTGGGCTGCCAGATAACGCGCCACCGCGATCAGCACGTGATTGCCTTCCTGAGTACCGCGCAATTCTTCGAACTGCTGAATGCCTGCCTCAAGCATCTGAAAGCTATGAAATTCTGCATCCTCGCGGAGGAGGGATTCAGCGAGTGTCCGAAAGAGACGCTCCGTTGAGTGGCCGAGTACAAGATATCTATATACCAATCTGGCTGCCGGCTCCACCTGCTGCTGAGTATTCAAAACTTCGAGATAACTCTTTAGAAGCTCGTCCTCTCCGTCAGGTCCAGTCACCTGTCCACGCTCCCCCGGTAACTGTGCGGGAGGCACGTTGAGAAAGCGATCCAGATAGATTCGCATTGCCCCGTGAAAAACACCGCGCAGCAATTCGACAGATCCTGTCCTCTTGATGGCTTGGTGTACGGCGTTGCAATAGGTGAAGGTGTGCAGAACACCAATCCAGTCGGCGAATTCGTTCTGCGTATGGAAGCGGGCAACGCGCAGTGCCGATGCGTATACTACAGCCTGGCTCACCTGGCGCATACTGTGCCCCTGGTCAAGCGCATCCATCAAACCTTGAACCGATACCTCAGGATCCTCGCCGAGTACAATTCCAGCCAGGTCAGCCGGGCCGTCCCATTCGGGCAGCCCATCTAGGGAAACAGAATTAGGCAGGTCATTGAAGGTTCGGCGCAGGATGGTCGTCAGATCGATCGGATGTCTCCAGGCATTGAGTTCTTCGCTCCGTCGGGCCGAACAGAGTTGACCAGTAAGGCTGGGGAGTACCGAGCCGGCATTCTCCCAGCCGATGAGATCCAGAAGCTCTGAAGCTTTGTTGATGAAATCCGCTACATGGCCGCCATCGAGAAAAAAGTGATCGGTCGCAGCCGCCATGAGCAGATCTACAAGTTCCTCGGGAGATCCATCAGACTTGATGGCGGTCAATAGACACCTGTTGGCCCCCTCGTCGTCGCGCACCTCTACAAAATGACGAAACCAGCGTTTGAGCGTGACCATAGGCAACCCGCGTGTGTCGAGAGGGAGCAGGTCGAAGCGAGGCGATTGTCCCTGACTGTCGGACGTGACATGCACGAGG